>JAIOOZ010000088.1 GCA_021414185.1 Betaproteobacteria bacterium | reverse complement strand
ATCCGCAATCGTCTGGAAAATCAATCTAACTTATTGATATTTCAGCAATCTGTAGACGATCTGACGGTGGAGGGTGACGCCGTGACCGGCGTCGTTACCCAGCTCGGTTTGCGCTTTGCAGCAGACGCGGTAGTACTGACTACCGGCACTTTTCTCGCGGGCTTGATACACGTCGGGTTGAAAAACTACGCGGCGGGACGCGCGGGCGATCCGCCGGCTACCAGTTTGGCAGCGCGTCTGCGCGAACTGAAACTGCCGGTCGGCCGGCTCAAAACCGGTACGCCGCCACGCATCGACGGGCGCAGCATAAATTTTTCGCAGCTGGTCGAACAACCCGGCGACGATCCACGGCCAGTGTTTTCTTTTCTGGGTTCGCGCGAGCAGCATCCGCCGCAATTGCCGTGCTGGATCACGCATACCAGCGAGCGCACGCACGAAATCATTCGCGGCGGTCTTGATCGCTCGCCGCTGTTTACGGGCGTCATCGCCGGCGTCGGTCCGCGCTACTGTCCGTCGATCGAAGACAAGATCACGCGCTTCGCTGACAAGTCTTCGCACCAGATATTTCTCGAACCCGAAGGCCTGACGGTCAACGAGTTTTATCCCAATGGCATATCGACGAGTTTGCCGTTCGACGTGCAGCTCGCTCTGGTGCGCTCGATACCGGGACTGGAAAGCGCGCACATCACGCGGCCGGGTTACGCGATCGAATACGATTACTACGATCCGCGCGGGCTCAAGAGTTCGCTCGAAACCAAGGCGATCAAGGGTTTGTTTTTCGCCGGGCAGATCAACGGCACGACGGGCTACGAAGAGGCAGCCGCGCAAGGATTGCTGGCCGGCGTCAATGCCGCGCGTTTTATCGCCGGCGACGAAGCATGGTGTCCGCGCCGTAATGAAGCCTATCTCGGCGTGCTGGTCGATGACCTGATCACGCGCGGCGTATCCGAGCCCTATCGCATGTTTACCAGCCGTGCCGAGTACCGTCTGAGCCTGCGCGAAGACAACGCCGATATGCGGTTGACCGAAATCGGCCGCGGGCTGGGCGTCGTGGACGACCGCCGCTGGCAGCACTTCGAACGCAAGCGCGAAACAGTGACGCGCGAACTCGAACGCTTGAAGTCAACCTGGGTAAATCCGAACGTTATTGCGCAACATGAGTACGAACGTGTGCTGGGACAAACCATTGAGCGCGAATATACGCTGCTCGATTTATTGCGCCGGCCCAATGTCAATTACGCTTCCCTGATGACGCTGCCTGATGCGGGTCCGGCAGTTGCCGACACGCAGGTCGCCGAGCAAGTCGAGATCCAGTGCAAATACCAGGGCTATATCACGCGTCAGCAGGATGAGATCACGCGCCAGACGGCGTACGAAACGACGCGCCTGCCGGCTGACCTCGATTACGGCGGAGTGCATGGGTTGTCGATCGAGGTGCAGCAAAAACTCAATCAACATCGTCCCGAAACTCTGGGCCAGGCGGCGCGCATGTCAGGCGTCACGCCAGCGGCCATTTCGTTGTTGCTGGTACATTTGAAGCGAGGCTTCGGTGCTGCGCAAAAAACAGCATGACACCCACCGAGCAGTTGGCGCAGGGCATAGCGGAGCTCGGCTTGCCGGTTTCTGCCGGCATCCAGACACAGCTCGCCGACTATCTGGCGCTGATCGCCAAATGGAACCGGGTCCACAATTTAACCGCGGTGCGCGAGAGCGCGAAGATGGTGAGTGTACACGCGCTGGATTCTCTCGCCGTAGTACCGCATCTCAAGGCAGGCTCGGTCGTCGATGTGGGCAGCGGTGCCGGCTTGCCGGGAATTCCGCTTGCACTCATGTGGCCGCAGGCGCGCGTTGTTTTGCTCGACAGCAACCACAAGAAGGCTGTGTTTTTGCGCCAGGCCGCAATCGAACTCGGGTTGAAGAACGTCGAAGTGGTATGCGAGCGCGCCGAATCGTGGCGCCCCGCGGAAAAATTTGACCTCGTGATCTCGCGCGCATTTTCCGATCTGCCCGAATTCGTGAAACTCGCGGGGCACCTTTGCGCTGCCGGCGGCGTGCTCGCAGCGATGAAAGGCGTCTACCCCGACGAAGAGCTTGCCCAGTTGCCGTCGACTTTCACGGTGCAGGACGCCCGCCCGCTCAAGGTGCCCGGGTTGAACGCGGAACGGCATCTGATTTTGCTTAACCCGGTACCATCATGATATGACGCGCATACTCGCAATCACGAATCAAAAAGGCGGGGTCGGCAAGACCACCACCGGCGTCAACCTGGCTGCGAGTCTCGCCGCCACCAAGCAGCGCGTGCTGCTGGTCGATCTTGATCCGCAGGGCAATGCCACGATGGGCAGCGGCATCGACAAGCGTTCTCTCAAGCAGACGATTTATCACGTGCTGCTGGGCGAAGCGGAAATCGGCGCGGTGCGCGTGCGCTCGACAAGCGGCAATTACGATGTCGTGCCGGCGAACCGCGAATTGGCGGGCGCCGAGGTGGAACTGGTCGATATCGATCACCGTGAAACACGGTTGAAAACGGCGTTTGCCACCCTTGAGCATGAATACGATTTCATCCTGATAGATTGTCCGCCCGCGTTGAATCTGCTGACCGTCAACGGCTTGTGCGCGGCGCACGCAGTCCTGATCCCGATGCAGTGCGAATACTATGCGCTCGAAGGTCTGAGCGATCTGGTGCAGACCATCAAGAAGGTGCGCGCCAATCTAAATCCGCAACTCCAGATCGAAGGCCTGCTGCGCACCATGTTCGATCCGCGCAACACGCTTGCCCAGCAAGTCTCGGCGCAACTGCAGCAGCATTTCGGCGACAAACTGTACCGCACGGTGATTCCGCGCAATGTGCGGCTCGCTGAAGCCCCGAGCCACGGCGTGCCTGCGATGGGCCTGGATCAAGGTTCGAAAGGCGCGCAGGCCTATCTTGCGCTCGCCGGTGAAATGCTCAATCGCGCGGCGCCCGCTGTTTAAGAGACGATGAATATGGCCAAGATGAAGGGTTTGGGGCGCGGGTTGGATGCCTTGCTTGGCGGCGACGAGCCGTCCGCGGCACCCGCCAGCGCTGACCAGCAAGCGGAACTGAAAATTGATTTGCTGCAGCCGGGCAAGTATCAGCCGCGTTCGCATATGGACGAGGCGGCGTTGAAGGAACTTGCCGATTCGATCAAGGCGCAGGGCATCATCCAGCCGATACTGGTGCGTCCCGTCAGCGGTGGCCGCTATGAAATCATCGCGGGTGAGCGGCGTTGGCGGGCCGCGCGGATTGCCGGCCTGAACGCCGTACCCGCCCTGGTACGCGAGGTGCCGGACAATACCGCGCTGGCGATGGCTTTGATCGAAAACATCCAGCGTGAAGATCTCAATCCGCTCGAGCAGGCAAACGGCATCCAGCGCCTGGTTGCGGAATTCGGCATGACTCATGACAAAGCGGCCGAAATGGTCGGCCGCTCGCGCAGCGCGGTGACGAACTTGCTGCGCCTGCTGGGGCTGGCCGAGCCCGTGCGCGACCTATTGCAGCAAGGCAAACTCGACATGGGACACGCCCGCGCGCTGCTGGCGCTGACCGGTATGCAACAGATCGAGACTGCGCGCCTGATTGCGGAACGTGGAATGTCGGTGCGCGAGACCGAAAAACTCGTCGGCAAGCTGGTAAGCGGCAATGCCGGCAAGAAAACGCGCCGTATTACCGACCGCGACATACTCCGCCTGCAGGAAGATCTGGCGCAAAAACTGGGCACCCCCGTGACGATCAAAACGGGCGCCAAAAAGGGCAGCGGCAAACTGACTATCGCGTACAGCACGCTGGATCAACTCGACGCCGTGCTGGCGCGGCTGATGCGGTGAACGGGAAGCGTGTGTTGCAGTGCAACGCGGTTTGACGCAGGGCGCTAAGACTTAGTACAATCAACGGGTTTGCTCTTAGGACGAACCGGGTGGTTTTCAAAATCGAGAGCAAACCACTACGCACCATATTGCGTTGGCAGCTTTACGCCACCGGGGCAATGGCGCTGGGGGCCGGGGCGATAGCCGGGATGCACGGCGCTTTTTCTGCAGTATTGGGCGGATTCGTAAGTTGGGCGGCAGGGTTGGTCTTTGCCGTGATGGTGTCGGGCGGCCGGGTGAGGACCGCAGGGGAGACGCTAAGGATCTTGTTTCGCGCGGAGGCGAGCAAGATTATGCTGATAGTTTTCCTGTTGTGGCTGGTGCTGACGACGTATCAAGAAGTCGTGCCGGTCGCGTTTTTTGCTGCTTTCATAGTCTCGGTGCTGGTGTCGCAGGCAGTAATGTTGGTACGTGAAACATGAATCAAATTAGGAACAAGTAATGGCTGCCGAAGCCGAACTGACTCCCACTGCATATATCGGTCACCATCTGACCAATCGCACCATCTCGTTGGGCGATGGGCCGTTTTGGACGCTGCACCTCGATACGTGGCTGACGGCAATCGCGTTGGGTGTCATCGGCTTTGGTTTTCTCTGGTGGATCGTGCGCGGCGCAACCGCGGGCGTGCCCAATCGGCGTCAGGCGTTTGTCGAAATGCTGTTTGAATTTGTCGACGACCAGGTCAAAGGTATCTTCCACGGTAACCGCGCATTTGTGTCGCCCCTGGCCCTGACCGTGTTCGTCTGGGTGCTGTTGATGAACTCGATGGATTTTATCCCCGTCGATCTGGCCGGGAAGTTTACCGAGCACGCGCTGGGTCAGCACGAGTGGAAGCCGGTGCCGACTTCCGACGTGAATACGACGTTTGCATTAGCGCTGTCGGTGTGGGTGCTGATGATTTTCTTCAACCTGAAAGTCAAGGGCATAGGCGGCTGGACGCACGAGTTGTTCTGCACGCCGTTTGGGTCCAATCCGCTTTTGTGGGCATTCAATTTCCTGTTCAATCTGGTCGAGTACATCTCCAAACCGCTTTCGCACTCATTGCGGCTGTACGGCAACATTTACGCCGGTGAAATCATCTTCCTGCTGTTGTGGATGTGGGCGGCAACCGGGGTTACCGGCGCCATCTTTGGCGGTACCCTGGCGCTGCTCTGGGCGATCTTTCATATTCTGATCGTCGTTTTACAAGCCTACATATTCATGATGCTTACCGCGGTTTATATGGCGATGGCACACGAAGGTCATTAAACAAACAACTCGACGAAATAATTTTCCCTGAAAGGAGACTGTAATGGACAAGTTGCAACTTATAGCGATGGTTCAGGCTTACACCGGAGTCGGTATTGGCCTGATGATCGGTTTGGGCGCCGCCGGCGCGTGTATCGGCGTGGGCATTATGTGCAGCCGCTTCCTCGAAGGCGCTGCGCGCCAGCCAGAACTCATGCCGCAATTGCAGGCGAAAGTTTTTCTGCTGCTGGGCCTGATCGACGCGTCTTTCATTATCGGCGTCGGCCTTGCCCTGTGGTTCGCAACCGGCAATCCGTTACTCGCCAGCCTGAAATAATTTCCGGGTATTTTTAGCAGGGGCAGCCCATGAATCTAAACGTCACGCTTGTTGCGCAGGCAGTCACGTTCATCGTGTTTATTGCGCTTTGTGCGAAGTTTCTCTGGCCGCAGTTGATCACGGCCCTTGAAGCCCGCCAGAAGCAGATTGCCGACGGACTCGCCGCCGCCGAACAGGGCAAGCGTTCGCTGGAACTGTCTTCGAAGCAGGCCGACGAGGAAATCGCCAAGGCGCGCGCGCGCGCCGCTGAAATCATGGGGCAGGCAGAAAAACGCGCCTCGCAAATGATCGAAGAAGCGAAAATGTCGGCACGCGAGGAAGGCAATCGCGAAAAAACCGCCGCCAAAGCCGAAATCGCGCAGGAAGTTTCGCGCACCAAGGAAGCGTTGCGCGCCCAGGTCTCGCTGCTTGCCATTGCCGGGGCGGAGAAAATTCTGCGCCGCGAAGTCGATGCCAAGACGCACGCCGATCTGTTGCAGGCCGTACAGGCGGAGTTATAAGCCGGTCATGGCTGAATTAGTCACCATCGCACGACCGTACGCTGAGGCCGCATTCCGGCTGGCACGCGAAAAATCCGCTTTCGACCAGTGGTCGGAAATGCTGCGGCTGCTCGATATCATCGTGCAGGACGAGCGCGTCGCGCGCTCGATCGGCGACCCCAACGTGAGCGGCCAGCAGCTCGAGGGCCTGATTCTGGGAATTTGCGGCGAACAGCTCGACGGCGCCGGCAGAAATTTCGTGCAGATACTGGTGCACAACAACCGGTTGATTGCAGTGCCGGCGATTCGCAAACTGTTCGAACAGTTGAGACTTGAGCATGAAGGCGTGCTCGAAGCGCAGATCCATTCGGCATTCGCAATCGATAGTGCGCAGGTGAATGAACTGGTTAAAAAGCTTGAAGCGAAATATCAGCGCAAAGTCCGCGCCGAGGTCAGCGTCGATCCGCAACTGATCGGCGGCGTCAAAATAGTGGTCGGCGACAAAGTATTCGACGCGACCGTGCGCGGCAAACTGGACGCGATGTCCGCTGCGCTTACCCGTTAGTTAGGAGTTACAGATGCAACTCAATCCGTCAGAAATCAGCGAACTAATCAAGAGCAAGATGCAGAATCTGGGTGCGGCGAGCGAATCGCGTACCCAGGGCACCGTGATTTCGGTGACCGACGGCATCTGCCGCGTGCACGGTCTGGCTGACGTCATGCAGGGCGAGATGCTTGAATTCCCGAACAACACCTTCGGTCTTGCGCTCAATCTCGAGCGCGATTCGGTGGGCTCGGTGGTGCTCGGCGAATACGAGCATATTTCCGAGGGAGATCCCGTGAAAGCGACGGGCCGTATTCTCGAAGTGCCGGTTGGTCCCGAACTGATAGGCCGTGTGGTCAATTCACTTGGCCAGCCGATCGACGGCAAAGGCCCGATCAACGCCAAGATGACCGACGTGATCGAAAAAGTAGCGCCGGGCGTGATCGCGCGCAAATCCGTGAGCCAGCCGGTGCAAACCGGTTTGAAGTCCATTGACGCCATGGTGCCCGTCGGCCGCGGCCAGCGCGAACTCATCATCGGCGATCGCCAGACCGGCAAGACGGCAGTCGCAGTGGACACCATCATCAACCAGAAAGGCAAAGACCTTTTCTGTATCTATGTTGCGATTGGCCAGAAAGCATCGACGATCGCCAACGTCGTGCGCAAGCTCGAAGAATACGGCGCGATGGAATACACCATTGTTGTCGCCGCCAGCGCATCGGAATCCGCCGCCATGCAGTACATTGCGCCCTACTCGGGCTGCACCATGGGCGAGTATTTCCGCGATCGCGGACAGGATGCGCTGATAATTTATGATGACCTGACCAAGCAGGCGTGGGCCTACCGCCAGGTTTCCCTTCTGCTGCGCCGGCCGCCGGGCCGCGAAGCCTATCCGGGTGACGTGTTTTACCTGCACTCGCGCCTGCTCGAGCGCGCCGCGCGCGTGAACGAAGCTTACGTCGAGAAATTCACCGGCGGCAAAGTCAAAGGCAAAACCGGTTCGCTGACTGCGTTGCCGGTGATTGAAACCCAGGCCGGCGACGTGTCGGCATTCGTGCCGACCAACGTGATTTCCATCACCGACGGCCAGATCTTCCTTGAAACCGACTTGTTCAACGCCGGTATCCGGCCTGCCATCAACGCTGGTATTTCCGTCTCGCGTGTCGGCGGCGCCGCGCAAACCAAGGTGATTAAAAAGCTCGGTGGCGGCGTGCGTCTCGCGCTCGCGCAGTATCGCGAACTGGCGGCATTTGCGCAGTTCGCGTCCGACCTTGACGAAGCCACCCGCAAGCAACTAGAGCGTGGCCGCCTGGTGACCGAGCTGATGAAACAGCTGCAGTATCGCCCCCAGCAAGTGTGGGAAATGGCGCTGACGCTGTTCGCCGTCAACAACGGTTATTTCGACGACGTCGATGTCAAAAAAGCGCTGGCTGCTGAAAAAGCGCTGCGCGATTTCGTGAAATCCAAGTACACCAAGCTGGCTGATTCCATCGAGAACACCAAAGACCTATCGAAGGATGACGAAGCCGAGCTGCATGAAGCGATCAAGGACTTCAAGAAAAACGGTTCGTATTAACCGCTAACCGTTCGCATCAGTCAAACAGGCAAACATGGCCGGCACAAAAGAAATACGCACCAAGATCAAGAGCGTGCAAAACACGCGCAAGATCACCAAGGCGATGGAAATGGTCGCAGCGTCGAAGATGCGCAAGGCGCAGGAACGCATGCGCGCCGCGCGGCCCTATGGCGACAAGATACGCAATATCGCGGCCAACCTGGCGCACGCCAATCCGGAGTACAAGCCGCCATTTTTGCGGACGAGCAACAATGCGGGCGCGGTAGGTGTCATCGTCGTTACTACCGACAAGGGTCTGTGCGGCGGGCTGAACACCAATATCCTGCGCCTGCTGCTCGCGAGGCTGAAGGAGATGGAAGGCCAGGGCAAGAAGATCATGGCCACGGCCATCGGCAACAAGGGTTTCGGCTTTCTTAGCCGGCTGGGCGCGAAAGTCGTTTCGCATGTCGTGCAGTTCGGCGACACGCCGCGTCTCGACAAGCTGATCGGCCCGGTCAAAGTCATGCTTGATGCATACAGCGCGGGCGAACTCGACGCCGTTTATTTGTTTTATACCGGCTTCGTGAATACGATGAAGCAGGAACCCACGG
This sequence comes from Betaproteobacteria bacterium, assembly GCA_021414185.1. Classification (GTDB taxonomy): domain Bacteria; phylum Pseudomonadota; class Gammaproteobacteria; order Burkholderiales; family SG8-41; genus PALSA-1004. The sequence goes on along the minus strand of JAIOOZ010000088.1, from coordinate 17,886 downwards.
TCGAGCAATTGCTGCCCCTGTCCAAAGAGCGCATGCAGGCCGATCCGCAAGAGCACTCCTGGGACTATATTTACGAACCGGATCCACGCGCGGTCATCGACGATCTTCTGCTGCGTTATGTCGAAGCGCTGATTTATCAGGCGGTCGCCGAGAACATGGCGTCCGAACAGAGCGCGCGTATGGTGGCGATGAAAGCGGCGTCGGATAACGCCAAGACCCTTATAGACGAACTGCAGCTTACGTACAACAAGGCGCGTCAGGCATCGATCACCAAGGAACTGTCCGAAATCGTCGGTGGCGCAGCTGCCGTTGGTTGATCAGTTCGCACGCAAAGAATTTAACGATTCAAGTAGAAAGGAAACACGATGAGCGCAGTGTTGAATGAAGGAAAAATCGTCCAGTGCATAGGCGCTGTGGTCGATATCCAGTTCCCGCGCGAAGCAATGCCGAGGGTCTATGACGCGTTGATACTGACCGATGACACGTCGAAATTCGCAGAAAAAGGGCTGACGTTTGAAGTGCAGCAGCAGCTCGGCGACGGCATCGTACGCACCATCGCGATGGGCTCGTCGGATGGTTTGCGCCGCGGCATGTCGGTCAAAGGCACCGGCAAGGGCATCAGCGTGCCTGTCGGCAAAGCAACGCTCGGCCGCATCATGGACGTGCTCGGCCGCCCGATCGACGATGCGGGCCCGATACCCACGGATGAGCGCCGCGAGATCCACCAGACGGCACCCAAGTTCGACGAGCTCTCGCCGTCGGTGGAACTGCTCGAAACCGGTATCAAAGTTATCGACCTGGTGTCGCCGTTCGCCAAGGGCGGCAAAGTGGGCCTGTTCGGCGGCGCCGGTGTCGGCAAGACCGTGAACATGCTGGAACTCATCAACAACATCGCCACCCAACACAGCGGCCTGTCGGTGTTTGCGGGCGTCGGCGAGCGTACTCGCGAAGGCAACGACTTCTACCATGAGATGGCGGAAGCCGGCGTCATCAAGCTCGACAACATCGGCGAATCGAAAGTCTCGATGGTGTTCGGCCAGATGAACGAACCGCCGGGCAACCGCCTGCGGGTAGCGCTGACTGGTCTGACCATGGCCGAGAAATTCCGCGACGAAGGCCGCGACATCCTGTTCTTCGTCGATAACATCTATCGTTTTACGCTGGCCGGAACCGAAGTGTCGGCGCTGCTGGGCCGCATGCCTTCCGCCGTGGGCTATCAGCCGACGCTGGCTGAAGAAATGGGCCGCTTGCAAGAGCGTATTACTTCGACCAAGGTCGGTTCTATCACGTCGATCCAAGCCGTGTACGTGCCTGCGGACGACTTGACCGATCCCAGCCCTGCTACGACCTTCCTGCATCTTGACTCGACCGTTGTGCTGTCGCGCGACATCGCGGCCCTGGGTATTTACCCTGCCGTGGATCCGCTGGACTCGACCTCGCGCCAGCTCGATCCGCTGGTGGTCGGCGAAGAGCACTACAACGTCGCCCGTGCCGTGCAGCAGACGCTGCAGCGCTACAAGGAATTGCGCGACATCATCGCCATTCTCGGTATGGATGAACTGTCGCCCGAAGACAAGCTGGCGGTGTCTCGCGCCCGCAAGATTCAACGTTTCCTTTCGCAGCCCTTCCACGTGGCCGAAGTCTTTACGGGCAGCCCCGGCAAGTACGTGTCGCTCAAGGACACCATCAAGGGCTTCAAGGGCATCGTAAACGGCGATTACGATACGCTCCCCGAGCAGGCGTTTTACATGGTCGGCACCATCGAAGAGGCCGTGGAGAAAGCGAAGACGCTGCAGTAGGCACTCACATATGGCACATACCCTGCACGTCGATGTCGTAAGCGCGGAAGCCCTGATATTTTCGGGCGAGGCGGAGTTCGTGGTGTTGCCTGGAGAATCCGGCGAACTGGGAATCTATCCGCGGCATGCTCCGCTGCTGACGCGCATCAAGCCGGGCGCGGTGCGCATCAAGCGCCCGGACGGCGAAGAGGAACTGGTATTCGTCGCCGGCGGCATTCTTGAAGTACAGCCCAAAGGCGTGACCGTGCTCGCCGATACAGCGATCCGCGGTCATGATCTGGATGAGGCCAAAGCCACGGAAGCACAACAGCGCGCCAAGGAAGCCATGGCGAATGCGAAAAGCGATCTGGATTTTGCCAAAGCACAATCGGAGTTCGCGGTCATGGCCGCCCAGATTGCCGCGATTCGCCGGTTGCGGCCGAAAAAATAGCGCCAATTCGGCGGCAGATCAGAAAGGCAGTCGATGACTGCCTTTTTTATTTTCCAGCGGACGATGGATTAGAATCGGCAGGCGCGGCAACTCAAATCTCCAGGTCACTATATGACGGGCGAATCTCCGCAATACGATCTCCTGGTCATCGGCGGCGGCATCAACGGCGCCGGCATCGCGCGCGATGCGGCAGGCCGCGGGTTATCCGTGGTCCTCGCCGAAAAAGACGATCTCGCGACTGCGACATCGTCATCGAGCAGCAAACTGATACACGGCGGCCTGCGCTATCTCGAACAGTATGAATTCCGCCTGGTGGCCGAGGCCCTGGGCGAGCGCGAGGTGCTGCTGAACATCGCGCCTCACCTGGTGGCACCGCTGCGTTTCGTGATGCCGCATGTGCCGGAACTGCGACCGCGCTGGATGATACGCGTAGGACTCTATTTGTACGACCGGCTGGGACGCCGCACTCACTTGCCGGGCTCGCACGGCATCGATCTCAAGGGCTCCGAGTACGGTGCTGGTCTCAAACCAACTTTGAGCAGGGGCTTTATTTACTCGGACTGCCGCGTCGACGATACGCGGCTGGTCGTCGCCAACGCCATGGGTGCGCGCGAACTCGGCGCCGAGATACTGACGCGAACCGAATGCGTATTCGCCAAGCGGGCTGACCGCGGCTGGCAGGCGAGTTTGCGTACTGCACGGGGCGTCGAGTGCACGATTACGACGCGCGCCGTCGTCAATGCCGCAGGACCATGGGTCAAGCAAGTGTTGAACGACAGGCTGCACCAACCCAGCCGCGACAACGTCAAGCTGGTCAAGGGTAGCCATATCGTCGTGCCCCGGCTATACCCGGGTGCGCACGCTTTTATCCTGCAGAACGACGACAGGCGCGTGGTCTTCATGATTCCTTACGAAGAGAACTACACACTGATCGGCACCACCGACATCGCGCTGGGCGGCGACCCAGCGAAACCGGTCGCGAGCCCGGAAGAAATCGCGTATCTATGCCGCGCGGTAAACCGCTATCTGGCGCAACCACTGGCGCCCGCTGACGTGGTGTGGAGCTATGCCGGCATCCGTCCGCTCTACGATGACGGCACGGCCGACCCGTCGGCGGTCACACGCGATTACACCTTACGGCTCGACTCCGATGCGGGAGCGGCGCCCGTGCTGTCGGTTTTCGGCGGCAAGATCACGACTTATCGCAAACTCGCCGAACACGCGCTCGACAAACTGCAACCGTGGTTTCCCGCAATGCGTCCAGCCTGGACTGCGGGCACCGCGTTGCCCGGTGGCGATCTGCCGGCGGGATTGGAGCAATTTACAGAGGGCGAATTGCGGCGTGCTTGGCCGTGGCTGAGCGACGGCGTGCGACGGGCGCTTGCCCGTCGTCATGGCAGCAATGCGCGCCAGGTGCTGGAAGGGTCGCAATCGCTATCTGACCTCGGTAGCTATTTCGGCGCCGACCTGTATGCGCGCGAAGTAGACTACATGCTCCGGCACGAATGGGCTTGCACGGGCGAAGACATTCTGTATCGCCGCACCAAGTGCGGCCTGCATCTGACCGCTGCGCAACAAGAAGCGGTGGCACTTTACGTCGCGGCGCGTGTCACAGCTTGCTGAATCCCCGTGAGATAATTCGCCCATGGCTGTCAATGTCGTAATACTCGCCGCAGGCCAGGGCAAGCGTATGCAGTCCGCGTTGCCCAAGGTCCTGCATTCGCTCGCGGGCGCACCGCTGCTCGCGCACGTGATTGCCGCCGCACGCGAGTTGAAGCCGGCACGCATTTGCGTCGTCTATGGCCATGGCGGCGAACAGGTGCCGCAGGCACTGGGGGCCGCCGGACTGACATTCGTCAAGCAGCAGCCGCAATTGGGTACCGGCGACGCGCTCAAGCAGGCGTTGCCGCATCTCGACGCGCGCAAAGATACGCTGGTGCTGTACGGCGACGTGCCGTTGATCGCCGCGGCAACGCTAAAAGCATTATGTGCAGGCAGCGGCGAACGTTTGCGCATTTTGACCGCCGAACTCGACGATCCGCGTGGCTATGGACGTATTGTGCGCAACGCCAAACGCGCAATCACCGCTATCGTCGAGGAAAAAGACGCCGGCGAAAAACAGCGTGGCATTCGCGAAATCAACACCGGCATCATGTTGCTGCCGGGCAAACGCCTCGGGGGCTGGCTGGGCCAGCTGTCCAACCGTAACGCCCAGCGCGAATACTATCTTACAGACGTGGTGGCGCTCGCGCTGAAGGACCGCGTCAAAATCGAATCGAGCGCGCCTCGCGACAACTGGGAAATCCTCGGTGTCAACAGCATGCAGCAGCTCGCCCAGGTTGAGCGCATTCACCAGGCGCAAACTGCGGTACGCCTGCTGGAAGCGGGTGTTGCGCTCGCTGATCCCATGCGGATCGATGTGCGTGGCAGCCTCATTTGCGGGCGCGATGTGCGTATCGACGTCAATTGCGTATTCGAGGGCACGGTTGAAATCGGAGACAACGCGGTCATTGGCGCCAATTGCGTCATCCGCAACGCGAAGATAGGCGCGGCGACGCGTATCGAGCCATTTTCGATGATAGACGACGCGAAAATCGGCAAGAACTGCCGCGTCGGACCGTATGCACGCATACGTCCCGGAACCAGGCTTGCCGCGGACGTTCATATCGGCAACTTCGTCGAGGTCAAAGCATCGAGCGTCGGCGCCGGATCCAAGGCCAATCATCTCGCCTATGTCGGGGACACCAGCATAGGCCGCAACGTCAACGTCGGGGCGGGCACCATTACCTGCAACTACGATGGTGTGAACAAGCACCGGACGGTGATTGAAGACGACGTGCTGATCGGGTCCGACGTTCAACTGGTAGCGCCGGTCACCGTGCACGCGGGCGCCACCATCGGCGCCGGCGCGACCATCACCAAGGACGTTCCGGCGGGTGAACTTACTTATACGGAAATGAAGCAGGTCGTGAAGCGTGGCTGGAAGCGCCCGTTGAAAATCGGCAAGCGGTGAACCCATGAGCCGAAAAGGATAATCGGCGATGTGTGGAATCGTGGGCGATCGGCAAGCGGTGAACCCATGAGCCGAAAAGGATAATCGGCGATGTGTGGAATCGTGGGCGCGGTCGCCGCGCGCAATGTCGTGCCGGTACTGCTCGAAGGTCTCAAGCGGCTCGAATACCGCGGCTACGATTCATGCGGTGTAGCGGTATATAACGATGGACTCAAGCGCGCCCGCTCGGTGCGCCGTGTCGAAGACCTCGTGGCGCAAATTCAGGAGACCGGCTTGTCCGGCACTACTGGCATTTCGCATACGCGCTGGGCCACACACGGTGCGCCGGTCACGGCGAACGCGCATCCGCATTTCTCGCGCGGGCGCATTGCGCTGGTGCACAACGGCATCATCGAGAACTACGAAGAGCTCCGGCGCGAGCTGCAGGCGGCTGGATTCGAATTTGAAAGCCAAACCGATACCGAAGTCATCGCGCATCTCGTAAATCATTTGTATGCAGGCGACCTCTTGAAATCGGTGCAGCAGACCGTCAAGCGCTTGCATGGCGCGTACGCGATTGCCGTGTTTTGCCGGGACGAGCCGCAGCGCGTAGTCGCCGCACGTTTCGGCAGTCCGCTGGTGGTCGGGCTGGGCAGCGGTGAGAACTTTGTCGCGTCCGACGCCATGGCACTGGCCGGCACCACTGACCGCATTGTCTATCTCGAGGAAGGCGACGTCGTCGACGTGCAGCAGACAGCGGTGCGGATTTACGACCGCAATGACGCGTCGGTGGAGCGCGAGGTCCGCATAGTAGAAGCGCAGGCCGGCGTGCCCGAGCTTGGGCCGTATCGCCATTTCATGCAAAAGGAAATCTTCGAGCAGCCACGAGCAATCGCCGATACCCTCGAAGGAGTGATTGCGGCAACGCCCGCGTTGTTCGGCGAAAGCGCGGAAGAGGTCTTTAGCCGCATCGACTCATTGCTGATCCTGGCTTGCGGCACCAGCTACTACGCCGGCCTCACGGCAAAATACTGGCTGGAAGCCATCGCCAAGCTGCCGACCCAGGTCGAAATCGCCAGCGAATACCGCTACCGGGAAAGCGTGCCGGACCCGAAAACGCTGGTGATCGTGATTTCGCAGTCCGGCGAAACAGCGGACACGCTCGCCGCACTGAAGCACGCGCAGGCGCTCGGCATGAACGAAACGCTAGCGATTTGCAACGTTGCGTCCAGCGCAATCGTTCGACTGACCAAGCTTAACTACCTGACCCGTGCCGGCGTCGAGATCGGGGTTGCATCCACCAAAGCGTTTACGACGCAGTTAACGGCACTGTTCCTGCTGACTCTGTCGCTGGCGAAATTGCGCGGGAAGCTGCCCTTAGACGCGGAGGCCGCAGCACTGCGCAATCTACGCCACTTGCCCGCTGCGCTGCAGGCCGTGCTTGCGCTGGAACCGCAGATCATCGCGTGGGCTGGCGAGTTCGCGCGCAAGGAGCACGCGCTGTTTCTCGGACGCGGCCGGCATTTTCCGATCGCGCTCGAGGGTGCGCTCAAGTTGAAAGAAATCTCGTACATCCACGCGGAAGCCTATGCGGCGGGTGAATTGAAGCACGGCCCGCTCGCACTGGTTACCGATCAGATGCCGGTGGTGACGGTTGCGCCCAATGATGTTTTGCTCGAAAAGTTGAAATCGAACATTCAGGAAGTGCGCGCGCGCGGCGGCCAGATGTACGTATTCGCCGACGCCGATACGCATATTTCTTCAAGCGATGGTATCAAAGTCATACGCCTGCCCGAACATTACGGTGCGCTATCGCCGATTCTGCACGTCGTACCCCTGCAACTGCTCGCGTATCACACCGCACTCGCGCGCGGCAACGACGTCGACAAGCCGCGCAATCTCGCCAAATCGGTCACGGTTGAGTAAGACCGCCGCCGGCACCGCGCCGCCCGACGCGCGGACCATACTCAAAGACGTTTTCGGTTACCCCGCGTTTCGCGGATTGCAGGCCGAGATCGTTGGGCATGTTGCGGGCGGCGGCGACTGCCTTGTCTTGATGCCGACGGGTGGCGGTAAATCATTGTGCTATCAGATTCCGGCTTTGCTCCGCACCGGTACCGGCATTGTAGTTTCACCGTTGATCGCATTGATGCAGGATCAGGTGGCGGCATTGCTGGAGGCCGGCGTGCGCGCGGCTTATCTGAATTCGACACTAGCCAGTGAAGAGGCATCGACGGTAGAACGCGCGCTGGTCGCGGGTGAGTACGATTTGCTTTATATCGCCCCCGAACGGCTGATGACCGGGCGCTTCATGCAGTTGCTCGAAAAATTACGCAGCGCCGGGCGGCTCGCGTTGTTTGCTATCGATGAAGCGCACTGCGTCTCCCAGTGGGGCCACGATTTTCGCCCGGAATATATCCAGCTTTCGATGCTGCATGAGCGGTTTCCCGATGTTCCGCGCATAGCGCTTACGGCGACTGCCGATCAGCAGACTCGGGAAGAGATCATCACCCGCCTTGGCCTTGATGGCGCCCGCGTTTTTGTTTCGAGCTTCGACCGGCCGAATATCCGTTACCGCATAGTCGAAAAAGCCAACGCCAAAGCCCAACTCCTCGCTTTTCTCAATGCCGAGCATGCCAGCGATGCCGGCATCATCTACTGCCTGTCGCGAAAAAAAGTTGAGGAAACCGCGGCGTGGCTGGTCGATGAGGGATATAACGCGCTTGCTTATCACGCGGGCATGGAGACGGCGACGCGCACGCGCCATCAGGCGCGTTTTCTGCGTGAGGACGGCATCATCATGGTGGCAACTATTGCGTTCGGCATGGGCATAGACAAACCAGATGTGCGCTTTGTCGCGCATCTCGATTTGCCCAAGAGCATCGAAGGCTATTATCAGGAAACGGGGCGCGCCGGCCGCGATGGTTCATCCGCTGACGCATGGATGACGTACGGTCTTGCCGACGTGGTGAATCATAGACGCATGATCGATTCATCGGAAGCGGATGACCAGTTCAAACGCGTCGCGGGAGCCAAGCTCGATGCCCTGCTGGGTCTGTGCGAAGCGACAACTTGCCGGCGCGTGCGCTTGCTGGCGTATTTCGGTGAGTCTTCCACGCCGTGCGGCAATTGCGATACCTGTCTCGAGCCGCCGCAGGATGTGCTGCTCGGCAACGAGACCGACCGCATGGTGCAATGGGGGCATCGGGAGTTAAGTACTTTCGGCATCGGCAAGGAGCTCGACAAGAAGCAATGGCAGACGGTCTTTCGCCAGCTGGTTGCGCAGGGCCTGCTGGCAGTTGACCACGCTGGTTACGGCGCGTTGAAGCTGACAGAAGCAAGCCGCGCGGTATTGACGGGTGGACAGACGGTCCACATGCGTAAAGCGCAGGAAGCGCGGCGCGAACGCGCCGCCAGGAAAGGCGCAAAAAGTGCGGTGTCGGCAGGGCTGGACGACGCAGCACGCGAACTCTGGGAGCGTCTGCGCGAGTGGCGCGCAGGTATCGCCAAGGAGCATGGCGTTCCCGCCTATGTGGTGTTTCACGACGCGACTCTGGCGGAACTCGCCCGCGAGCGTCCTGTTACTGAAGATGCATTAAGCCGGATTTCCGGCGTAGGTACGCGCAAGCTGGAGCGTTATGGCGCGGATTTGCTCAAGCTCATGGGCGCTTGATCCGTTCGCGCTTTAGTCGCGTTTCAGGCGCGGCTTGCGTGGAGCATTGCCAAACAGGCGGTCATAAAGCCAGTTCGGTAATACGCGCATCACGCGCGCGACGATCGCCATTTGCCACGGGATTACTGCAAACGTCTTGCCGCTTGCTATGACGCCGGCGATCTTGCGCGCGGAATCGTCGGCACTCAGGATAAAGGGCATGGCATAGGGATTCTGCGCGGTCATTGGCGTGGCTATATAACCGGGGCATATGGTAATGACTTTGACGCCGCTCGCGCGCAGTTCGACGCGCACGCTTTCGAGGTAGGAAATAGCCGCCGCCTTGGAAGCCGAGTAAGCCGCAGCACCGGGCAGCCCGCGATAGCCGGCCACGCTTGCGATGCCCACCAGCGCTCCCCGTCCCGCATCGCGCATCGCAGCAATGAACGGCTGAAACGTCTGCACCATGCCGACGACGTTGATATCGAGCACATCCTTGAAAGCTGCCAGGTCTTCGGGAAATTCAGTCAGCGTTCCGGTACTGACGCCCGCGTTTGCAATCACGATATCGGGGCAGCCGTGGCGCGCCAGAAAGTCTGCTGCCGCTGCCTGCAATGCGGCCGCGTCACGCACATCGGCAGCGTAAATTTGCACCGGCGTCGATAACTGCGCGGCAAGTTCTTCCAGCGCGGATTTGCGGCGTGCAATCAGGCCAAGCACCGCGCCATTGCGCGCGTAATGATGAGCCAGCGCAGTACCGATGCCGCTCGACGCGCCGGTGATGATGACGCGTTGCATCAGGCGCGCGTTGCCGTTTGCGAGCTGCTGCGTGTCTGCGTTACTGGCCGGATTTGGCGGCTTTCTCGCGCTGCTGGCGCGCGATCCGGACCATGCGGTCGAGGATGTCGATGGTTTTCGACGACGAGCCATCGGTCAGGTATTTGCCATCCACGACCAGCGAGGGCGTGCCTTGTATGTCGTAATCGAGGGTCAATTTGCGCGCGCGTTCGACTTTCTTGCGCGTTTCGTCCGAGCGGTATATCGCCATGAATTTTTCGCGGTCCAGCCCGTTCTTGGCGGCCCACTCCGAGATCACCTTCTCCTGGCTCATGTAGAGGTCTTCGACGTGATAGCTGCGGAATACGGCGGTATGCAGGCGGTCCACTTCACCCATCGCTTCAAGCGTGAAATAGGTCTTGGCGAGCGGCACCCAGGAATCGTGGCGCACCACCGGATAGTGGCGGAGCACGACGTCGTTCGGTTTGCTGTTTTTGCGCCAGCGTTCGAGCCGCGGCAGCAGTTCGTTGCAATACTGGCAGCCGTAGAAGAAAAAATCGATGACCTCGATTTTGTCGCCGGTTTCGATCGGTTGTTGCGGGATCTCGCGATAGTCAAAATCGCGCTTGTCCTGCGCCGCCGCCGGCAGCGCCATGCACACAAAGCTCAGCCAGCAGAACGCAAGACGCAGCAAGAAGCGGGTGGGGAACATGGCTTATTTTTTTCCGGCGCGTTCCTTGCGCGCCTGCGCGATCAGCTGATCGACGCCGCGAAAGAAGCGGTCGTAGTTAACGCTGTTGTCGGCGTTGGGGAAATTCGACGGGCTGATCAGGTATTTGCCGTCAATTGCCACCGCGGGCGTGCCCGGCACGTCGTAGCTGCGGGTCATGTCTTCAGAGCGCTTGGTGCGGTTATTAACCGCAAACGAATTGTAGGCGTCCAGAAACTTCTGCTTGTCGACGCCTTTGGTGCCCAGCCAGTCGGCGATGATGCGCGAATCGTTGACCATCGCGCGTTGTTTGTTGGGATCCTTTTCCTCGTGGATCGCGGCAAACAGCGCATCGTGATGCTTGGCGGCGAGGCCCATTGCATCCAGAGCGTAGTAAGTGCGCGTCAGCGGTTCCCAGGTCGGCGCGCCGAACGTGCCCGGCACCGGTTTGAATTCGACATCTGCGGGTTTGCGTTTCAGCCACGCTTTGAGCGAAGGCTCCAGGTGGTAACAATGCGGGCAGCCGTACCAGAAAAACTCGACGACTTCGATTTTCTTGCCGCTGTCGGTTGGCTGCGCCGGACTGATTTGGGTGTAATCGCGACCGACAACCAGCGCTTGCTGCGCCATGACGCTGCCCGCCGCCAGCAGTGCCAGCAGCGCTGCAACATGGCCTACGTATTTGAATAACTTCATCTTGTCTCCCTTCGGGATTTTATTTGCCAGGCTGCGCCGGCGTTTCACGAACCTTGATTAGAGTGGTCTCGATGCCGTTTTGTTTCAATGTTTCGCGCGCGCGGTTGAGATCTTCGATCGCAGTGTACGGTCCGACGCGCACGCGGTGCCAGACCCCTTTATCAGGCAGCGTGGTGGTCTGCACGGCCGCCGCCACGCCGATCAACGCCAGGCGAGCCTTCAGATTGTCGGCGTCAGGCGCATTCTGGAACGCGCCCGCCTGCAGGTAAAACGATTCCCTGGCTTCCGCGGGTGCCGGCGCTTTTTGCGCGTCTTTGAATTGCTGCTCGGTCACCGGCTCCTCCGAGCCCGGCAGGATCTTGTAAAAATCGAACCGCGGCTTGCCGTCCGCCGCTTTGGCCGCCTTATCGTCGATCTTGGCGGGATCGGTGTTTTTCTGTACTTCGCCTTTTGGCGGCGGCGCCGCGCGATTGACGAACGGCGTGGGCATTTTGTTGATGTACCACGCGACAGCGAGCGCGATGCCGAGCCCTAGCAGCAGTCCGATGAGTATGCCGATCAACAACGAACCCGCGCCGCTTTTGCCGCCGGCCGGTTTCCTGGCGGGTCCTTTGTAATCCTTGCTCATCGCTGAATTTTACATTTTTTCCGGTGCGGACACACCCAGCAGCGCGAGCCCGTTGCGCAATACGTGGCGCACGGCAACGGCCAGCGCGAGCCGCGCGAGTTTGAGCGGCTCTTCCGGCACCAAAAAACGGGTGCCGTTGTAATAACCGTGGAATTCGCCCGCAAGCTCGCGCAGATAGAAAGCAATCTGGTGGGGCGCGAATTCGTTGGCCGCATTGGCGAGAATTTCCGGATATTCGGCGAGCCTTTGCATTAGCGCAAGTTCACGTTCGTGCGTCAGCGGCACGAGCGACGCGGTGTTCAAAATAGCCGCATCCCCCGCCCATTGCGCCAACACGCTGCAGACCCGCGCATGCGCGTACTGCACGTAATACACCGGGTTTTCCTCGCTTTGCGCCAAAGCCAGATCGATGTCGAACACGAATTCGGAATCCGCGCGGCGCGAGACCAGGAAAAACCGCACCGCATCGCGCCCGACCCATTCGATCAGGTCGCGCAAAGTCACGTAGGCGCCGGCGCGTTTGGAGATTTTCACTTCCTCGCCGCCGCGCATCACGCGCACCAGGCTGTGCAGCACGTAATCCGGGTAGCCCTTGGGGATGCCGATGTCTAGCGCCTGCAGCCCCGCGCGTACGCGCGTGATGGTGCTGTGATGATCGGTGCCCTGGACGTCGATCACGCGCGCGTAGCCACGCTCCCATTTTGTGACATGGTAGGCGACGTCCGGTACAAAGTAAGTATAGGTGCCGTCCGATTTGCGCACCACGCGGTCCTTGTCGTCGCCGTAATCAGTGGTGCGCAGCCACAGCGCGCCGTCCTGCTCGTAGGCTTTGCCGCTGGCGATAAAACTTTTTACGACGGCATCGACTTTGCCTTCGGTGTAGAGGCTGGACTCGAGGTAATACACGTCGAACTTGACGTCGAATTTCTGCAAATCGCCATCTTGCTCATGGCGCAGGTAAGCGACCGCGAATTTGCGTATCGACTCGAGATCGTTGTTGTCGCCGTTGCCGGCAACCGGCACGCCATCCGCGGCGCCCACGGTTTTGCGCGCGAGAAAATCGGTGGCGATGTCCTGGATGTATTCACCCTGATAAGCGTCTTCGAGCCATTCGGCATCGCCCGGCTTGATGCCTTTGGCGCGCGCCTGCACCGACAGCGCGAGATTCTGGATCTGCACGCCGGCATCGTTATAGTAAAACTCGCGCGTGACCGCGTAGTCCTGCGCTTCGAGCAGCGCTGCTATCGCATCGCCCAACGCCGCCTGGCGGCCATGGCCGACGTGCAGCGGACCGGTGGGATTGGCGGAAACGAATTCGACCTGCACTTTCCGCCTGCCGCCAGCATCGCTGCGGCCGTAGCTTGCACCCAGCGCGAGGATATGCGCCACTGCCGCCTGGTGCGCTTCAGGTTTAAGAAAAAAATTGATGAATCCGGCACCGGCGATTTCCGTTTTGGCGACATACGGCGATGCAGGTAATGCCGCGATCAACGCAGTGGCGATATCGCGTGGATTGCGCCGCAGCGGTTTCGCCAATTGCATCGCGACATTGCATGCGTAGTCGCCGTGCTGGGCCTGTTTCGGGCGCTCGATCACGACCTTCGCTTCCGCCTGCGCGGGAGCGACGGCTGCACGCGCGGCTTCCAGCAAACCGGCGATATGTGCGCGCAAATCAGGAAAGGCGGAAATAGTCATGCCAAATGGTCAAATTCCAGTGCGTCGGGATGGCGGTGCAGTGGCCGCGCCTGAGCGCTGGGCCGCCGCATGTAAAGTCTTGAATTTTAACACGTGCTGTGCGTAAACCTCACCTTATAGCTCGAGCGGATCGACGTCGAGCGCCCAGCGCACTTTGCGCTCGCCGCTGGCGTCGAGACGCTCGCGCCATGCACGTAGAAATTTCTGCAAAGCGGCGCGCGAATGCGCCTGTACGGTCAGTTGCGCGCGCTCCAGGCCCGCCAGACGGGTGAGATTGGCGGGGACCGGATCATAGATCGTAACCGCGTTGTCGAACTCGGCGGCGAGCTGTGCGGCGCGCGCCAGAAAGTCGAGTGCAGCGGCTATCTGCGATGCCTCCGCACGCAGTACTGCCTGATAGACGAAAGGGGGAAAGCCGGCCTGTTTTCGTTCGGCCAGCAGCTCCTGCGCATAAGCCGGATAGTCGTGGCGGCGCAGAGCCTGATACAGCGGATGCTGCGGAAACTCGGTCTGTATCAGCACGCGACCGCGTGTAGCGCCGCGGCCGGCACGTCCCGCGACCTGGGTCAGGCGCGCGAACAGGCGTTCGCTGGCGCGAAAATCGGTGCTGTAGAGCGAGCTGTCGGCATTGATGACGCCAACCAGATTGAGTTGGGGGAAATCATGGCCCTTGGCGAGGATCTGGGTGCCGACCAGGATATCGATTTCCTGCGCATGAATCTGGCGGCGCATGTCCTGCCACGCGTGCTTGCGGCGGGTGCTGTCGCGATCGACGCGCAGGATGCGGGCGGCGGGAAAGGTGCGCGCCAGCGCGCTTTCGATGCGTTGCGTGCCCTGCCCCAGCGGCAGCAGATCGTGATTGCCGCATTGCGGACACGCCGCCGGAATGGCTTCCTGGTGGCCGCAATGATGGCAGCGCAAACTGCGGCCTTCCGCATGCAGTACAAGTTTGGCGGAGCAGCGATGACAGTCCGCGGTCCAGTTGCAGCTGCGGCAGATCAGGACCGGCGCATAGCCGCGACGGTTGATGAAAACCATGCTTTGCTCGCCGCGCTTGAGGGTGGCATTGATCGCCTTGAGCAGTTCCTGCGACAAACCGTCGATGAGCGGCGCCTGCCGCGTATCAACATACTCGATGTCCGCCGGCATGGCATTGACGGGATGGGTCAACAGCAGCGTGCGGTAGCTTCCCGTGGCGGCCTTGTGAAAGGTTTCGAGCGCGGGTGTAGCCGAGCCCAGCAATATCGGAATCGCGCGCTCCTTGGCGCGCATCAAAGCGAGATCGCGCGCCGAATAGCGCAGCCCGTCCATTTGCTTGAACGAAGCATCGTGTTCTTCGTCGACTATGATCAAGCCCAGATTGGGCAGCGGCGTGAATATGGCGAGCCGGGTGCCAAGCACGACGCCGGCTGCGCCGGACTGCGCGGCGAGCCAGCCATGTAAGCGCTCGCTCTCGTTAAGACCGCTATGCAGAGAGGCGATCGTCGTTCCAGGAAAACGCGTGCGCACTTGCGCCTCAAGCTGCGGAGTCAGATTGATTTCCGGTACCAGCAGCAAGGCCTGCCGACCGCGCGCGAGTATGTCGGCGATCAGCCGCAGATAGACTTCGGTCTTGCCGCTACCGGTGACTCCCAGCAGCAACCACGGTGCAAAGCCACTGCCCGCGTTACGCACGCTTTCGACAGTGGCGCGCTGCTCGTCGGTAAGCTCGGGTCCGGACGCCACGCAGGTTTCCGGTATCGCGGCGGATTGTGATCCAGGGGCGCGCACGCACTGTTCAATCCAACCGAGGTCAGCCATCACTTTCAATGCCGCGCGCGCGCGGGGTGCGATCGCGCATAGCCTGGCCTCATCCAAACTGTCGCTGGCAGCGCTCAGCAAGCCGAGCAATTCGCGTTTGATTTTCGCACGCGGCGGCAATGTTGCCGGATCTATGTCGCGGCCGGCGGCGGTGAGGCGGTACGCTTTGTCGGTGTCCAGTTTCAGCAACTGGCGCCGGCGCAGGCGCGTCGGCAGGGCATTGAGAACGGCCTCGCCGAGCGGATGATGATAGTAATCGCCGCAGAATCTCAGCAGCTTCAGAATATCCGCGGGCAACGGCGCCACGTCTCGTTGCACACTTAGTACCCGGCGCACTCGCTGCGGCGCCAGCGCAGTGCTGCTGGTCACTTCCATGATGATGCCGACCGCGATTTTTTTTCCGAACGGTACCAACACGCGTCTGCCGACATCATCTGCAGTGACCGCGGTGGCGCTGTAATCGAACAAAGTCGGCAGCGGCACGTCGAGCGCGACGCGAACAAAATTCATAACGAGGTTGTGCGCATTACAGGTTAGCGATAGACGCTCGCGTGGATTCTTAAAATTATCGACAACTGTCTTAGCGGATAGGGATTTTCGGCTGTAACACCCACCTGTGGATAACCTTGTTGATTAATATTCGGGCAGACCTACGGGGGTGACGAGCGGTGGTTGCCTGATTTTCTTGTGTTTTTTGTTTAATGAAAATTAATAATATATAAATCAAATACTTAAAAATATACGCGAGGAAATGCGACAGTGTTGCGTCGAGGACGCTGTCCGCTAGCCCCTGCTGTGCATAAGTTTGCGGGGGGAAGCGCCCGCAAAGCCACAACTGGCGCGGGTTTTCAGTGATAGCTGGCGCTCGCACCGCGTACCGTTTCGAGCAGCGCCGCGACGTTTTCGGGTGGAGTGTGTTGGGAAATGCCGTGCCCGAGATTAAATACATGCCCGTTGCCGCGACCATAGCTGGCGAGTATGGCGCCGGCTTCACGTTGTATGGCCTCCGGTGACGACAATAGTATGGCGGGATCCAGATTGCCTTGCAGCGCAACGCGCGTGCCGACGCGTGCGCGCGCAGCGCCAATATCGATCGTCCAGTCGAGGCCGACCGCATCGCAGCCGATGGCCGCGATATCTTCCAGCCAGCCGCCACCGCCCTTGGTGAACACTATGGTGGGCACTCGCACACCGTCGTGCTCGCGTTTCAATCCGGCCACAATTCGCGCCGTGTAAGCGAGCGAGAACTCATGGAACGCGGCGTGCGACAGCATGCCGCCCCACGTATCGAACACCATTACCACCTGCGCACCGGCCTCGATCTGCGCATTCAAGTAAGCAGTCACTGCACTCGCATTGACGTTGAGTATGTGATGCAGCAAGTCAGGACGCTGGTAGAGCATTTTTTTGACCGATGCAAAATCGCTGCTGCCGCCGCCTTCGATCATGTAGCACGCCAGCGTAAATGGACTGCCGGAAAATCCGATCAACGGCACGCTGCCAGCCAGCGCACGCCGCGCCTGGCTGACCGTGTCCAGCACATAGCGCAGGTGGTCCGCGGGGTCAGGCGCGGTCAAATCCCGGATCGCCCATTCCTCGCGCAGCGGGCGCTCGAACTTCGGGCCTTCACCTTCGGCGAAATACAGGCCCAGACCCATCGCGTCCGGGATGGTGAGAATGTCGGAAAATACGATCGCCGCGTCGAGCGGGTAGCGTGCCAGCGGTTGCAGCGTGACCTCCGTCGCCAGATCCGGGTTCTTGCACAGGGCGAGAAAATTGCCGGCGCGCGCACGCGTCTGGTTGTATTCCGGCAAATAGCGTCCGGCCTGCCGCATCAGCCAGGTCGGCGTGTACGGCACGGGTTCGCGCAGCAGCGCGCGGATCAGGGTATCGTTTTTGAGTTTGGTCATGCTGGGTGAAGTCGCGGCCGGTAATTATTCTTTTAAACTCGATACTCCCCTGCGTCGCTGTCGATTGCAAGGGCGGGTTCAGTCCAGGGGCGCCGGAACGACCCCTGTACGTTCGCGCCTCGGGTTCGTCGGTATTGCCGCTATCGCGGCAATACCGACGAACCCCTTAAAAATTCATCGACGGCGCGCGCGCACTGACGCCCTTCGCGTATCGCCCACACCACCAGCGACTGGCCGCGGCGCACGTCGCCCGCGGCAAACACCTTGGGCACGCTGGTTACATAGCAGCCCGCGCCGTCGGTTGCCGCCTTGACGTTGCCCCGCGCGTCTTTGTCGACACCAAAGCCGTCCAGCATGGATTGCACGGGCGAGACGAAACCCATCGCAAGCAGCACAAGATCGGCGTTCATGTCGAACTCCGAGCCCGGCACTTCCTCCATTTTTCCGTCTTTCCACTCAAGGCGGGCGGCAACCAGTTTTTCAACCTTGCCGTTCTTGCCTTCGAGGCGCTTGGTTGCCACTGCCCAGTCGCGTTTGGCGCCCTCTTCGTGCGAAGACGAAGTGCGCAGCCGTTGCGGCCAGTACGGCCATACCGGGTTCTTGTCGAGGTCCGGCGGCATCGGCAGGAGCTCAAATTGGGTAATCGACGCGGCGCCATGACGGTTTGAAGTTCCCACGCAGTCGGAACCGGTATCGCCGCCGCCGATGATGACCACGTGCTTGCCGGCCGCCACTAACTCAGGCACGTTGGAGTCGCCCGCGACACGTCTATTCTGCAGCGGCAGAAAATCCATCGCA
>JAIOOZ010000472.1 GCA_021414185.1 Betaproteobacteria bacterium | reverse complement strand
CTTTCCAGTCGAGCCCCGGCGTGAGCGGGCGCCGCGGCGCCAATACCCATTGCTGATAGGGAATGTCGCCGACGTTCATGAAGACGACGCCCTCGTCGCGCAGCCAGTCAACGACCCGCGCCGCGCTTCCGGCGAACGCTTTTGCCAGCGCGGGATCTGCTTTGCCGCGCGTCGCGTTATTGATCACTTCGACCAGTTCGGGTACGGATTCTCTGATGTTGTGGAATGCGATATGCAGGATGCCGCCTGAATAACGCGAGTTGCAGGCGTACTGTTCATCGGTGCCCCGCTCCAGCACCGCAACGCGCAATCCCGCCTGCGACGCGCGCCCCGCTGCGGTAAGGCCGGCGATACCGCCGCCGATAATGACGACATCATAGGTGGTGCTCATTCGAATATTTTCATGAAGATATTCAGTGCACGAAAAGGAAGTTTCGGATTTTACCGTCTTTCGCCAAAACGAATTCCTGCTAAATGTCCGGGGGCGGCCCCAAGGCTGGTTAATTCTTTCGTGCATCTTTCATTCCCGCATGGCGGGAATTCAGAGCCGCCGGGGGCAGCCCGGAAAGCTGGTTGCGCCAGCGCGGCCAAAAGAAGAGTAGCCAAAGAAAAGGCCGCCCCGTTCACCGCCACTGATCGTGGTTGCCCTGTGCTGCTCGACAAGACCGGCGGCTGTGGAACTCGCGCGCAATATGAATAAACACATTCGACGACCGCGCGCTCAGACAGTCCTCGCCGAATTCCCGGCCATGTCTGCGACTGCTCGGCGGATCACAAGGGGCCCCAAAGGACGGATATTTTCCGGAACGGCACTGGTCCGCAGGCTATTTTTCCGCAAGCTTCGAGAACAGCGCGCGTTTCTTGTATTGCCGCGGCTCCATATCGCGAATGATCTTGACCAGCATGCGCGTCGCGTCCGCGACAAAAGGCCCCTTGTTCAGCATCACGCACTCGGCGCGCATCGACATGGCGGCGTCGGTTACCTCGGCGCGCGTGGGCACGCCGGAATGGGCGAGACTGTCGAGCACCTGTGTCGCCCAGATGACCGGGAGATGGCACGCCTCGCCAAAGCCGAGGATATCCTCCTGTAGCTGGGCAAGTTGCTCGAAACTGGCTTCGACCGCCAGATCGCCCCGCGCGATCATGAGGCCGACCGGACTGTAGCGCAGCGCCGCAAAAAGGATGTCGGGCAGGTTGCGGATCGCGCCCTGCGTTTCCAGCTTGAGCACCAGCCCGAATCCAGGCGGCGCATTTTTGCGCAACTGCGCGACGATGCGATCGACGTCGCGCTTTGAATTCACGAACGACATTTCGACGCCGTCGGCGCAGGCCAGCGCAAATTCAAGCGCTGCTTGATCCTCCGCTCCGAGCGCCGCAAGGCTCAGGTGGCTGTCGGGAAACGCGAGGCCTTTGCCCGAGCGCAGCCTGACCGGCGACTTCGCGGTCTGTGTCACGCGGCATACGATGCTGTTTGCAGCGGTAGACTCCACTACGGCGATAATGCGTCCGTCGTCGAGCACCACGCGCTCGCCGCGCTTGACCTGCTTTAACATGCCGGGCTCAGGGCACAGCAGCACCGGCAGGCGTGCATCCCGATTCGCCCGTCCGGTTTCGTTCACGACGAACCGGTCGTCGCAGTTGAGCAGGATGTCGCCCGGCTCGCGCGGGATGGCCCCGATGCGGCCGCGCCCAAGCAAGCGGCGACCGCGCCGCCATTCAATGACAAGTCCTGGCGCAATATATAGCGACCGGTCGCAGTCGGCGGTCGCCTGTTCGGCGGACACCTGGCGGATGACCAGTTCCCGCGCGCGGCCGCCGGCATCATGCATTCGCAGCCGGTCGCCGGCGCGCATTCGCCCGAACCATTCCCGGGGGATGGGCACCTGCGGCCGCGCGACGAAATCCGGCACCAACAACACCGCGGTCGGACTGATTGTTTTTCCCAGGCGGTCCTTGCGGCGGGGAAAGTGCAGCACCGCCGCCTGCGTGCGTCGAATCTCTGCGCGGAGTTTCGGCCCCGGCAAGTCGACAAACACCTTCACCGCCGTGCCCGTTGCCGCCGCGCTCGCGCGGATGACGTCCACAACGCGCCGCCACTCCGCGGGCGACTCGTGGGCCGCGTTTATACGCAGTATGTTTGCACCCGCCCGCAACACTTTGTCCGCCCACTCGCGCGTGACCTCGTTGGCGTCGGGCGCGGTCACCATCACGTAAACGTGCCGGTCTGCAGGGCGCGGCCCAAACAGCGCGCGCGTGTTCTCGTGGAGGATCGTCTCGGCTGCATTTGTGTCGAGTTGATCGGTTGCAAATTGGCGATGAGAACCCGCACGCCGCGTCTCGAGCCACCCCGCCAGGCGCAGGAATGTATCGCGCACGTGCCCCTCGGATCGCCCGAGGGAAGAGAGACCCATTCCGGCCAGGTCGAGCTGCATTTGCCTTACGCTCTGCTTGCGCAACCCGATGTAGTGCGCGAGATTGGTGGCGCTGCGCTGCTGCGCAGGAAGCACACCTTTGATTTGACTTCGGTGGGAAACCGCTTCGCGGTGGATTGCGGTGAAAACAGATTTCACCTGGCGACGCAACGCGGCGAGACGGCGCGCGTCAAATATTCCCCCTCGCTCACGATTGCTCATGGTTCTGTTGCCCTGTTGGCGGCTTTGCGTTGATGCAGCATTTCCCGCACGTTACGGATGGCCAGGATAGGAAGAAAGCCGAGAATGTGCGCACCGACCTGAAGCCTGGAACATTCGCTTGCGTAAAGCCGTGTTACTTCATCAATCGACACGTGCGATTGCTGCGCGAGGAACTCGACCGCTAATTCCTGATGGGCATGCTGGAGATGCTGACCGTGCATAATACGCCCATCAATAAGGTTTTGACCTTTCAAGTGTACGGATAGTGTCTGAAGGAACGCCGTTCGCCAGCACACATTAGAACGGACTATAAGTGGCCTCTGCGACGCCAAATTCGCGTCCAGGCCGTCCACTCGCCATCCAAACCCCGGTCTGTCCCGTATTACGTCCGTATTACAGTTCCATAGCCCGTTCGAACTATCAATCGGCAGACTCTTTGCAAGCAAAATGACCAAGGCCTATAGCGGCGTTGGACGATGTCGATGCCGCCTGAATAACGCGAGTTGCAGGCGTAATTTTCATCGGTGCCCCGCTCCAGCACCGCTACGCGCAGTCCCGCCTGCGACGCTCGGCCAGCTGCCGTAAGGCCGGCGATGCCGCCGCCGATGATTACGACATCGAATTCGGTGTTCATTGTTGAATGCTCTCCATGCTCGACGTCTTCATGCGGGTCGACATCCGTAAATTGGGTTCGGGAGGCTGAGTATAACTTTTCCGCCGCGCGTCAGCCTCCACGCGGAGCCGCATCGATGCGCCGATTACTTGGCCGCAGGCGTGGCCACCGGAGGCATCAAACGCGGCGACGCAAAGGCATCGATGGCGCGGTAGGCCTGCTCGTATGCGCCGCTGAACATATGGAAGCCGGAGTTGCACGGATTTCCTTCGGACTGGCCGCCTTGAATCAAAACATAGTCGATCTCGGTATGGCCCTGCCCGATCAGGTTCCGGTAGTGCGACCTTGAATTGGACACCAGCGAGCCGGCGCAGCCGTCCTGTTCGTGGGCCAGAAACAAAATGGGCACCCGCGTGCCCGACCGGAAATACGCGCCATTGCGGGCCG
>JAIOOZ010000471.1 GCA_021414185.1 Betaproteobacteria bacterium | reverse complement strand
GCGCTGGCCGCCGTCAGGATCCCTTTTATCGAGGTGCATTTGTCCAACGTTTTCGCGCGCGAGGAGTTTCGTCACCGCTCCTATTTCACCGATATCGCAGTCGGCATCATCAGCGGGCTGGGCGGCAAGGGATATGAGCTTGCTCTCGACTACGCACTGCAACAGCCACCGGGAGGTTGAACATGGACCTGCGCAAACTGAAAAAACTGATCGATCTCGTCGAGGAGTCCGGCATCGCCGAACTGGAGATCACGGAGGGCGAGGAAAAGGTCCGCATCAGCCGCAACGTCACGACCAATGCGCCGGCCAGCGCGACCGTGACTTCGCTCGCGGCAGCGCCGGTTGCCGCAGCGCCCGTCGCCGCGGCGCCAGCGGGCGGCGAAGCGGCCGCACCGCAGGCCGAGGGGCATGTACTGAAATCGCCCATGGTTGGCACTTACTATCGCGCGCCGACGCCTGGCGCGAAGGCGTTCGTCGAAGTCGGGCAGACAGTCAACGAAGGCGACACGGTGTGTATCATCGAAGCCATGAAGCTGCTGAACGAAATCGAGGCCGACCGCTCCGGCGTAATCAAGGCCATCCTGGTCGAGAACGGCCAGCCGGTCGAATACGGCCACGCGCTGATGGTGATTGGCTAGCGCCGGTGAGGAGTGAGGCGTGAGGCGACAGGCGTGAAAGAATACACGCCGATCGAGCGTCCTGCACTTCGCTTTTTCACCTCACCCCTCACCCCTTACCCCTCACGGTTCATCCATGTTTGAAAAAATACTGATAGCCAATCGCGGCGAGATTGCGCTGCGCATCCAGCGCGCGTGCCGCGAGCTCGGCATCAAGACCGTCGCCGTGCATTCCGAAGCGGACGCCGAAGCCAAGTACGTGAAGCTCGCCGACGAATCGGTGTGCATAGGCCCGCCGCCCTCGGCGCTGAGCTATCTCAATATTCCGGCCATCATCAGTGCGGCCGAAGTCACGGACGCCGAAGCGATCCACCCGGGTTACGGTTTTCTTTCGGAGAACGCGGACTTCGCCGAGCGGGTGGAAAAAAGCGGTTTCGTCTTCATCGGCCCCAAGGCCGAAACCATCCGCATGATGGGCGACAAGGTCAGCGCCAAGGCGGCCATGCGCAAGGCTGGCATTCCTTGTGTGCCGGGCAGCGAGGGTGCATTACCTGACGTTCCCGAGGAAGTGGTCAAGATGGCACGCGCGGTCGGTTACCCCGTCATCATCAAGGCGGCGGGCGGCGGCGGCGGGCGCGGCATGCGCGTCGTGCATACCGAGGCCGCGCTGCTCAACGCGGTGGCGATGACGCGCGCCGAGGCGCAGGCCGCGTTCAGCAATCCCATGGTCTACCTCGAAAAATTCCTTGAGGCGCCGCGCCATATCGAAATCCAGGTGCTGGCCGACAAGTTTCGCAACGCGGTTTATCTCGGCGATCGCGACTGCTCGATGCAGCGGCGCCACCAGAAAATCATCGAAGAAGCGCCGGCGCCGCACCTGCCGATGCGCGGCCGCATCCGTGTCGGCGAGCGCTGCGCCGAAGCGTGCCGCAAGATCGGCTACGAAGGCGCCGGCACGTTCGAGTTCCTCTACGAAAACGATGAGTTTTATTTCATCGAAATGAACACGCGGCTGCAGGTCGAGCACCCGGTGACCGAAATGATCACCGGTGTTGATATCGTGCAGGCGCAGATCCGCATTGCGGCCGGCGAGCGCATGCCGGTCAAGCAGCGTGACGTGGTGTTCAAAGGCCACGCCATCGAGTGCCGCATCAACGCCGAAGACCCGTATAAATTTACGCCTTCGCCCGGCCGCATTACGTCGTGGCATATGCCCGGCGGGCCGGGCATCCGTGTCGACTCGCATGTTTACAACAATTATTTTGTGCCGCCCAACTACGATTCCCTGATCGGCAAGCTGATTGCTTACGGCGACACCCGCGAGCAGGCGATTGCGCGCATGGGCATCGCGTTGTCCGAAGCGGTGGTCGAGGGCATACAGACCAATCTGCCGCTGCACGCCGAACTGATGCGTGACGCCGCATTCCTGCGCGGCGGCACCAGCATCCATTACCTCGAACAGAAACTCGCCAAAGCCAAGAGCTGAGCCAGGAGCGCAAGGTGGGAAGCGAGAGGCGAGAGACACATGATGCATAGATACTTTGCTGGAGCGGCGTAGGGTTTCGCCTTACCCCTCACTCCTCACGCCTCTCCCGAAAAATGTCCTGGCTTTCGGTCACTCTCATCGTGGATGCCGCCAGCGTCGAAATTTTATCGGACGCTTTGCTGGAGCAGGGCGCGGTTGCCGTCGATGTGACGGACGCGCAGGCCGGCACGCCGCAAGAACACGCCTTGTTCGGCGAGCCGGGCGAACCCGCTGCCGGCGAGTGGGCGCGGTCGCAGGTCAGCGCATTGTTCGAGGCGGGCGCGGATGTGACGGTCAGCATTGCTGCGGCCTTGCACATGGCGGGCCTCGATGCTGCAACGCCTTTCGACAGCGCCCACGTCGCCGATCAGGATTGGGTGCGCGCGACGCAAAGCCAGTTTCAGCCGGTGCGCGTTTCTTCCCGGTTATGGGTAGTGCCGACCTGGCACACGCCGCCTGCGCCGGAAGCGATAAATCTTGTAATCGATCCGGGGCTCGCGTTCGGCACCGGCACCCACCCGACGACGCGGCTGTGCCTCGCCTGGCTGGATGCCAACCTGCGCGGCGGCGAGCACGTGCTCGACTATGGATGCGGTTCGGGCATCCTCGGCATTGCCGCGATGAAGCTGGGCGCGGCGCGCGCCACCGGCGTCGACATCGACCCACTGGCGCTGCTTGCCGCGCGCCAGAATGCAATGCAAAATCAAGTGATGATGGATTTCGTTCCCGCCGAAAGTGCCGCGCCCGAAGCGGTCGACATCGTGCTTGCCAATATTCTCGCCAACCCGCTGAAGTTGCTGGCGCCCTTGCTCGCGGGCGCGACGCGCGGCAACGGACATATCCTGTTGTCCGGCGTGCTCGCACACCAGGCATCCGAAGTGGCAGAAGCCTATCGCCCGTGGTTCGACCTCGGGCCCCTCCAGCACGACGACGGCTGGGTACTGATCAGCGGCAGCAAGCGCTGAGATTCAGCCATGAGCATCATCACCCAATGCCCCAGCTGCGGAACTTCGTTTCGCGTCACGCCGCCGCAATTGCAGGCGCAGCACGGCATGGTGCGTTGCGGCCGCTGCGCCCAGGTGTTCGACGGGTTCAAAACATTGGCGACATCGCCCGATACTGCGGTCCCCGATGCGTCATTGCCCGCAACGACAACGGCAGAGCCGGCATTGCAGGAAGCCCCGCACGACAGCGCGCCGGTCGCGGCAGTCACCGCAGAGGAGATCGTTGAAGCACCGCCGCTACCCGCGGTAGAGGCGCCCCCGCCGCCGGAAGCCGCCACTGTTCGCGAAGCGCCGGCCCGGGCGCAGGAACCGGTGGCCGTGGCCGCGCCGCTGCTGTATCCCGAAAGCGAATTCGCCGCGCCACCGGCGCGGCGCCGCAGCGGCGGCTGGGCGTTCGGCGTGCTGCTCATGCTCACCGGTCTCGCCGCGCAGGGCGCATATTTTTATCGCAGCGAGATCGCAGCAAGCGTGCCGGAGGCGCGGCCCTACCTCGCAAAAATGTGCGAGTCGCTGCGCTGCACGGTGGCGTTGCCGCAGCGGCCGCGCCAGATCAGCATCGAAGCGTCCGACCTGCAGGCGGTCGACCCGGCGAGTCCGGGTTTGATAGCATTGACCGCGACGCTGCGCAATCACGCGACGACGGAACTCGGCTATCCTGCTCTCGATGTGGTGCTCACCAACGTCAAGGAGCACACGGTGGCGCGCCGCATATTTCTGCCCGCCGAATACCTGGTGGCGGGCAAAGATACGCGTGCCGGCATCGCGCCGAACGCCGAACTCACCATCCGGCTCGATCTCGACACCGGCGATCTGGGCGCAGCGGGTTTTCGGCTTGACCTGATCGCGGCTCCCGCGCGCTGACTTGCGCTGCTTTTAACTTGCACCACCAATCGGCCGTGCAGTATAGTGTGTTCGCCGCGGAGCCCGTTGTGCGGGTTCCACGTCGCAGCAGGAGAGAGCGCCGCGCAAGTGCGGTGCCGCCGAAGGCGCAACCACCCGGAATCGCTCAGGCCAGGTAACTCCTCAAGTACTGCTGCGCACGAGGCAACTCTGGAGAGCGCGGGGCCGGCAGCCAGGCCCTTCCACCGAAGGGGCACGCAGGACGCGCAACCCGCGTTTTGTAATCTCTCAGGTACCCGGACAGAGGGGTGAAGCCGAATGTCGGCCTCACCCTTTTTTATTGGGAACCGTGCCCGTGACCGCAGCCACACTTAAATCCACGCCGCTCAACGCGCTGCATCGCGAGCTGGGTGCGCGCATGGTCGATTTCGGCGGCTGGGACATGCCGCTGCACTACGGCTCGCAACTCGAAGAGCACCATCGCGTGCGCAAGACGTGCGGCATGTTCGATGTCTCGCACATGCTGGCAATCGACGTGCGCGGCGCCGGCAGCCGCGGGTTGCTCGCGTACGTGCTCGCGAACAACGTCGGCCGTCTGCAGCAACCGGGCAAAGCTTTGTACTCCTGCCTGCTCAACCCCGCCGGCGGCGTGCTCGACGATCTGATCGTGTATTTTTTTGCAGAAGACTGGTTCCGGCTGGTCGTCAACGCCGGCACTGCAGACAAGGATTATGCGTGGTTGACCGCGCAGCGCGACGCGCGCGAACCCAAGGTCACGCTGACGGCGCGCCGCGATCTCGCGATCATCGCCGTGCAGGGGCCGCAGGCGCGCGACAAAGTTTATGTGGCGCTACCCGGTGCGCAGGCCGCGGCCGCGGATCTCGTTTATTTCAGTGCTGCGCATATGGGAGAGACCATGCTCGCGCGCACGGGTTACACAGGCGAAGATGGTTTCGAAATTATTTTGCCTGCAACGCAAGTAGTTTCCCTGTGGCGGCAGCTGGGCACGCTGGGCGTGGCCGCGGCAGGGCTGGGCGCTCGCGACACGCTGCGCCTGGAGGCCGGCATGAATCTTTACGGCCAGGACATGGATGAGACCGGCAGAAGCGCGCTGCAAAAAACGCCGCCGGCGCACCGCGCGCTCGGCCTCGTCTTGCTCGACAAAGGCGTGATGCGCGGCCATCAGAAAGTCGTCACTCTACACGGCGACGGCGAGATCACCAGCGGCGGTTTCGGGCCGACGCTCGAACGCTCGATTGCGCTAGCCCGCGTGCCGCTTGCCGTGCAGCCCGGCGATGCAGTGCAGGTCGCCGTGCGCGACAGATTACTGAGCGCGCGCGCGGTCAAACCGCCGTTCGTGCGCCACGGCAAGATTCTAGTGAATATTTAACCGCCAAGCCGCCAAGACCGCCAAGATAAGATTTGCAGACCAATCCACAGGCTTTGCTAAAATCAACTTGACGATTGCGGTTTTCCTTGGCGTCCTTAGCGGTGAAGCTTTTTTTTTGATGGAGTTTATTCATGACGACGCCGGCAAACCTCAAATATACGAAATCGCACGAGTGGGTGCGGCAGGAGTCCGACGGCACCGTAACCGTCGGCATCACGCACCATGCGCAGGAATTGCTGGGCGACCTGGTTTTCGTCGAGGCGCCCGCGGTGGGGCGCACATTGAAGCAGGGCGAAGAATGCGCTGTAGTCGAATCGGTAAAAGCCGCCGCCGACGTGTTTGCGCCGCTGTCGGGCGAAGTGACGGCGGCGAACGCCGAACTCGCCGAAGCCCCGGAAAAAATCAATCAGGATGCCTACTCGGCATGGCTGTTCAAATTGAAACCATCCGCTGTCAGTGAGTTGTCGGGATTACTCGATGCCGCGGCATACCAGGCGATTGCGGCCGCGGATAAACACTGAGAGGCGAGAGGTGTGAGGCGGAATTCAAACAACGCGATACATCACGCTGTAAGGTTTTTACCACGCACTCCTTACGCCTGACGCCTCACTACAACACATGCCATTCATACCGCATACCGACGACGACGTGAGCGCGATGCTCGCCGCGATCGGCGTCAAATCGGTCGACGACCTCTTCGACGAAATTCCTGCGTCATTGAGAAGCGCGGCGTTGACGCAGGTGCCGCCCGGGCTGGCAGAAATGGAAGTTGCGCGGCTCATGCAGGAGCGCGCCGAGCAGGATGGCCGCTGGCTGAACTTCATCGGTGCCGGCGCGTATGAGCACCATATCCCGGCGGCGGTGTGGCAGATCGCGACACGCGGCGAATTCTATTCTTCGTATACGCCGTACCAGGCCGAAGCCAGCCAGGGCACGCTGCAGCTCCTTTACGAATATCAGTCGATGATGACGTCGTTGACGGCGATGGACGTGACGAACGCCAGCCTCTACGACGGCGCTTCCGCGCTTGCCGAAGCGGTATTGATGGCGGTGCGCGTGCACAAAACGTCTAAGCGCGTGCTGATGCCGGCGACCGTGCATCCCGTGTACCGTGAGGTCGTGCACGCGATCGTCAAAGACCAGGACATCGAACTCGTCGAAGTGCCGTATTGCACCGAATGCGGCCACGTGATTCCCGCGGCCCTGCAGAAATTCGCGGGCCAGGAGTACGCTGCGCTGGTGGTGCCGCAACCGAATTTTTTCGGCGTGCTGGAACCGGTCGATGAATTGACCGCGTGGGTGAAAGAAAACCGCATGCTGACGATAGCGGTAGTCAATCCGGTTTCGCTCGCGATCCTGCGGCCGCCCGGCGAATGGGCGGCGGGCGGCGCCGACATCGTGGTCGGCGAAGGGCAGCCGCTGGGTGTGCCGCTTGCGAGCGGCGGCCCGTACTTCGGATTCATGGCCTGCCGCAACGCGTACGTGCGGCAAATGCCCGGACGCATCGTCGGGCGCACGGTCGATGTCGAAGGCAAACCGGGTTACACGCTGACGTTGCAGGCGCGCGAGCAGCATATCCGGCGCTCGAAAGCGACGTCGAATATCTGCACGAACCAGGGATTGGCGGTTACCGCGGCGACCATCTATCTCTCGTTGCTGGGGCCGGAAGGGCTGCAGCGGGTGGCGCAGGTTTCGCACGCCAACGCGCTCAAGCTTGCGCAGCAATTGAGCGCGGTGCCCGGCGTCAAACGCGTGTTCAGCGGGCCGGTGTTCCACGAGTTCGTCGTGCGCCTGAATGCGCCCGTTGCCGGTGTATTGCAAGCCCTCAGGGCGCAGGGCATACTGGGCGGCCTCGCTTTGACGCAGGATTACCCGGAACTCGGCGATGCATTGCTGGTGTGCGCAACCGAAACCAAGCGCGACGACGATCTCGCGCGCTACGCTGAAAATCTGCAACGCATACTCGGCGGCCGCTGACTTCCCGCGTCTCGCGCGCTCAAACCCCTCAACCTGACACTCTCAAGGAGAATTCGATGTCTACCGTTACCCTCGGCGGCAATCCCGTCAATGTCGCCGGCACTTTTCCCAAGGCCGGCGATGCCGCGCCCGACTTTACGCTGACCGGCAAGGACCTTAAAGACGTGAGCCTCAAGGATTACGCCGGCAAGAAAAAAGTTCTAAACATCGTGCCCAGCCTCGACACGCCCGTGTGCCAGACTTCGACGCGCAAGTTCAACGAGAAGGCGGGCAGCCTTGCAAACACCGTGGTGCTGGTGATTTCCGCCGACCTGCCGTTTGCCATGAAGCGTTTCTGCGAAGCCGAGGGCATCAACAACGTAGTGTCGCTGTCGACCATGCGCGGCCGCGATTTCCTCACCAAGTACGGCGTCGATATCGCCGACGGTCCGCTGAAAGGCGCCACCGCGCGCGCGGTGGTCGTGCTGGATGAGAACAACAAGGTCAAATACTCGCAGCTCGTGCCGGAAATCAAGAACGAACCGGATTACGACGCGGCGCTTGCCGCGCTGAAGTAACGCGTTTCCGGTCGCGGCATATGGGAAATCATCCGGGCGGAACGTTCAAAGGCTCGTGCCATTGCGGCAGCGTGCGGTTCGAAGTGACCGGCACGCTCGATGATTTCACCATGTGCGACTGCACCCTGTGCGTGAAAAAGAACGCGGTTATGTACAAGGTGCACGAGTCGGCGCTCAAAATCCTGAGCGGCGAAGACAAGCTGCGTCTCTATCAATGGAACACCCGCGTTGCCAAGCACTATTTTTGCGGCGAGTGCGGCATCTACACGTTCCACCGCAAGCGCGCGGCGCCCGACCATTTCGGCGTCAATGTCTATTGCCTCGAGAATGTCGATCTGTCCGGCGTGCCGGTGCGCCGCGTCGATGGCAAGACCATGTCGGTAGTTGGCTCGTAGGATGCGTCCATGCTGATATTCGAGTTATCGCAGGCACGCCGGCGCAACGCGTCGCAGATACCGCCCGCCGCAGCGGGGCCCGGCGCCATCCCGGAAAACCTGCGCCGCACATCAAAGCCATTGCTGCCTGAAGTGTCGGAGCTCGATGCGGTGCGTCATTACACCAATCTCTCGCGGCGCAATTTCTCGATCGACACGCATTTTTATCCGCTCGGGTCGTGCACGATGAAATACAACCCGCGCGCCTGCAATTCGCTGGCGATGCTGCCGCAGTTCCTCGCGCGTCACCCGGACGCGCCCGCCGACACCGGCCAGGGTTTTCTCGCGTGCATGTTCGAACTGCAGGAAATGCTGAAAGACGTGACTGGCATGGCAGGCGTGAGTCTCGCGCCCATGGCCGGCGCGCAGGGCGAATTCGCGGGTGTGGCCATGATCCGCGCTTATCACGTCGCGCGCGGCGACACGGCGCGCACCGAAATCCTGGTGCCGAACGCGGCCCACGGCACCAATCCGGCTTCGGCGGTGATGTGCGGCTACACGGTGCGCGAAATCCCGACCGATCGCGAAGGCAATGTCGACCTTGCCGCGCTTGGCGCGGCGGTCGGCCCGCAAACCGCGGGACTGATGCTGACCAATCCATCGACGCTCGGCGTGTTCGAGCGCGCGATCATCGATATCCGAAAAATCGTGCATGACGCGGGTGGCCTTTTGTACTACGACGGCGCCAATCTCAACGCCATACTCGGCAAGGTCAAGCCCGGCGACATGGGTTTCGACGTCATCCACATGAACCTGCACAAGACATTCTCGACGCCGCACGGCGGCGGCGGCCCCGGCGCGGGCCCGGTGGGTGTAGCGACCCGGCTGTTGCCGTATCTGCCGCTGCCGGTGGTCGCGAAGGACCGCGACAATTATCGGGTGCAGGATACGAAGGACATACCGCAATCGATAGGCCGCATGTCGGCGCATCTCGGCAATGCCGGCGTGTTGCTGCGTGCCTACATCTACGCGCGGCTACTGGGCCGCGAAGGCATGCAGCGGGTGGCGGAGTACGCGACGCTGAACGCCAATTACCTGATGGTGGAACTGAAAAAAGCGGGGTTCGACATTGCGTTTCCGACGCGGCGCGCGAGCCATGAATTCATCGTCACTCTGAAAAACCTGAAAGACGAAACCGGCGTCACCGCGATGGATTTTGCCAAGCGCCTGCTCGACAAGGGCTTCCATGCGCCGACCACCTACTTTCCGCTGCTGGTGCCGGAGTGTCTGCTGATCGAGCCGACCGAAACCGAATCGAAGCAGACTCTGGATGCTTTTGTGCTCGCGATGAGCGAAATCCTGCGCGAAGCGCGTGAACAACCCGATCTCGTCAAGACCGCGCCGCACACCACACCGGTGCGTCGGCTCGACGACGTCAAGGCCGCGCGCGAACTCGATCTCGCGTGGCGGCCGGGCGCGGCATAATTCTGTTTACGGCCGCAACCTGCTGATAGAGGAGCCGCGGTTTCCCGGGGTACCGACATGAGCAGTCCACTCAAAGGCAAGACCGGTCTGAAGCGCATCTGGAACGCGCTTTTTTATTCGCTCGACGGTTTTGCGGCCGCGTTCAAATACGAGGACGCGTTCCGGCTGGAGGTGCTGCTCGCGCTGATCCTGATCCCGCTCGCGTTTTCCATGCATGTCAGCGCGGTTGGCAAGGCGCTCCTGATCGCGAGCGTGCTGCTGGTGCTGATCATCGAACTGCTCAATTCGGCAATCGAGGCACTCACCGACCGCGTGTCGCTCGAAAGACACGTGCTGGCCAAGCGCGCCAAGGATTGCGGCAGCGCAGCCGTGATGCTTAGCGTGATCAACGTGATCGTAGTCTGGCTGCTCGTGCTCGCGGGCGGCCAGTGGACGCTCGGCTAGCCGCGCCGGCCCGCCGTGCGCTACTTCCTGAGGGCGTCCCGTATCTCGCGCAACAGCACGATGTCTTCGGGGGTTGCCGGGGGTGCTGCGGGCGGGGCCTCTTTCTGCAGGCGGTTGATCGCGCGGATCAGCAGGAACACCGCGAAAGCTACGATCACGAAGCCGATACAGGTGTTGATGAACAGGCCGTAGTTGAAGGTCACGGCGCCGGCTTTTTGCGCGGCCTCGACCGATAGATATGGCCCTGCCGTCGCGCCGTCCTTCAGCACGAAAAACTGATTGGTGAAATCGACCTTGCCGAGCAAGAGGCCGATCGGCGGCATGATCAGGTCTTTCACCAGAGAATCGACGATCTTGCCGAAGGCGGCGCCGATGATGACGCCGACTGCCATATCGACGACGTTGCCGCGCATCGCGAACTTCTTGAATTCATCCAGCATGGTGTGCCCTCCCGAGGTTCCACAAGTTGATTGCGCGCAATTATCATAGCATCCTGCGCGCGGCTGCTGCGTAGGCGCACATGTGCCGATGGTATAATCCGCGCCTTTGCAACGGATGACATGCATGAATACTTTGATCTGCGGTTCGATTGCTTACGACACCATCATGGTGTTCCCGGGCCGCTTCAAGGAGCACATCCTCCCGGAGAAGCTGCACATCCTCAATGTCGCGTTCCTGGTGCCCGACATGCGCCGCGAGTTCGGCGGCTGCGCCGGCAACATCGCCTATAACCTGCACATGCTGGGCGGCAAGCCGCAGATCATGGCTGCCGTTGGTGACGACTCCCAGCCGTACACGTACAGGCTCGACAAGCTGCAACTCTCGCAGCTGCATGTGAAGCAGGTCGCCGGCACCTTTACCGCGCAGGCATTCATCACCACCGATCTCGACGACAACCAGATCACGGCATTTCATCCTGGCGCGATGAACCACTCGCAGCAAAACCATGTCGGCGACGCGGCCGACGTTACGCTCGGTATCGTCGCGCCCGACGGCCGCGACGGCATGCTGCAGCATGCGCGTGAGTTTGCGGCCGCCGGCATTCCGTTTATTTTCGATCCCGGCCAGGGCCTGCCGATGTTCAGCGGCGAGGAGTTGCTCGATTTCGTCGGCAAGGCCGAGTACCTGACGGTCAACGACTACGAAGCGCAAATGCTGCAGGAAAAAACCGGCCAGACACTGGAAGCGCTGGCTCGGCACGTCAAGGCTTTGATCGTCACGCTGGGAGCGCGGGGCTCACTGATATACAGCGGCGGCCGGCAGCTTGAAATCCCCTGCGCCAAGCCGGATGCCGTAGTCGATCCGACCGGCTGCGGAGACGCCTACCGCGCAGGGCTCCTCTACGGCATCGCCAACGGCCTCGACTGGGAGCTGACCGGCCGGCTCGCCTCACTGCTGGGTGCCATGAAAATCGCGCATCGCGGCGGGCAGAACCATCAATTCACGCGCGATGACGTCGCCGCGCGTTTCAAGCAGAACTTCGCGACCGCGCTCTGGTAAGCGGCGGCGCCATATGCGGCGGCTCACGGCAATCGCGGTGTTGACGGCGGGTCTGCTGGGCGCCGGCTGCGCCGTGAATTCCCCCGATCGAAAAGCCGGCGAAGAACTGGAAGTGCGCATGGGTATGGTTGAAGAAGTGCGCCGCGTGCCGCTGCCATCATCAGGCGGCTACATCGGTACGCTCGGGGGTGCGGCGGCCGGCGGTATTGCCGGCGGCACCATGGGCAGCGGCCGCGGCAGCCAGGCGGCGTCAGTGGCCGGTGCCGTGGCGGGCAGCGTGGCGGGACGCGCGCTTGAAAACGTGGTGTCCGCCCGCGAGGGGCTGGAAATTTCCGTCAGGCTCGACAGTGGAACGCTGATCGCGGTGCTGCAGCCCCTGGGCGAAACATTCAAGGCCGGCGAGCGCGTGCGCGTATTATCCGGCGCCAACAGCATGCGCGTTACGCACTGACAGCGGCCGCGCCGCCCGCAGTCTGGCCATTCATCCGACATCCGCAGCAACCCGTGCCAGCCGCGCGGTGCGCATGCTGCTGCACGTCGTGCGCGCGGTCGCCATCGCCGCTTTCGTTTTGCCTTTTCTGAGCAATGCGCAGCGCCGGGCGCGCGTACGCCGGGCATCGCGGCAATTGCTCCAGATACTCGCAGTGCGCGTGAAAGTCAGCGGCGAGCCGCCGCGTGCCGGCGATGGCGCCGCGATGATAGTCGGCAATCACGTCTCGTGGCTCGACATCTTCGCGATCAACTCGGTGCACACCATGCGTTTTGTCGCCAAGGCCGAAATCCGGCGCTGGCCGGTGATCGGCTGGCTGTGCGCGCAGGGCGGCACGCTGTTCATCTAGCGCACGCAGCGCCGCCACACCGCGCACATCAACGCGC
>JAIOOZ010000470.1 GCA_021414185.1 Betaproteobacteria bacterium | reverse complement strand
GTTCACAAACACATCCTGGTCGCCCAGCTTCAGCCCCAGCCGCTTGGACAGCACCGCCGTGATCAGCAGCAGCCGGTTGAAGTCCACCCCGTTCGGTGTGCGCCGCGGGTTGCCGAACGTCGTCAGGGTGCGGAAAACGATCGTCGATGTATTCGTTGATGATGTTCGATTCGTAGAGCATCAGATCGCGCTCGACCAGCACCGGCACCTGGTTGTACGGGTTCATCACCGCCAGGTCTTCCGGCTTGTTGTGCAGATCGACGTCGACGATCTGGAAATCCATGCCTTTTTCATACAGCACATTGCGGCAGCGCTGGCTGAAAGGACAAGTCGTGCCTGAGTAAAGGGTCATCATATAGGCACCGTTTTAGTGAACGTCCTTCCAGTAGGATTTCTTGAGGGTAAACACGAGCATGAACAGCAGGCCCAGCAGCAGCAGCGCGTAAATGCCGATCTGCCGGCGCTCGAGACGCGCCGGCTCCGCCATGTAGTTCATGTAGTTGACGAGGTCCGTGACCGTCTTGTCGTATTCAAGCTGCGACTGCGTGCCGGCACCGGGGGTCAGCGTTTTCAGAACGAAACGCTCCACGGTTTTGCCGTCTTTCGTCTCGCGCGTCTCCTCGAGCTGGGACACGCCCTTCGCCGCGATCAGCGCCGCTTTGGCCGCATGCTCCGATTCGAATACTTCTTCATGCAATTGCTGCTGGCCGCTCAACTGCCACAACGCATGCGGCATGCCGACATTGGCGAACACCAGGTTGTTCCAGCCGGTCGGCCGCGACGGATCGCGGTAAAAAGAGCGCAAGTACGAATAGATCCAGTCGGCGCCGCTGCCGGCGCTGGAACTGCGCGAACGCGCGGTCACCGTGAGATCGGGCGGCGCAACACCGAACCATTCCTTGGCGTCTTTTTTGTCCATCGCCGTCTGCATCAGCTCACCCACTTTGACGCCGGTAAATACCAGGTTGTCCCTGATCTGCTGCTCGTTCAGGCCCAGGTCCTGCAGCCGGTTGTAACGCATGTAACCGGCGCTGTGGCAGTTCAGGCAGTAGTTGACGAACACCTTGGCGCCGTTCTGCAGCGAAACGAGGTCGTGCGAATTGATCGGCGCAGTCTGCAGGCGCGGACCTTCGTTGGCGTGCGCGGCAATGGGCAGAAGCAGCGCAGCGCAAACCGCCGCCCGCGTAAACGTGCTGATAAAGGTGCTTACCATGTCAACCTCGCCGGTTCCGGTTTGCATTCATCGATTTTCGAATACCACGGCATCAGGATGAAGAACAGGAAGTAGATGGCCGTGCAGATACGCGCGACAACGGTGGCGCGGTCGGCGTTGCCCATCCACGCGCCGAACTGTCCCCACACGTTGGTCGGCTCGGTACCGAGGTAGCCCAGCACCAAAAAGACGACGACGAATATCGTCAGCGCCGCCTTGAACACCGGGCCCTTGTAGCGGATCGACTTGACCGCGCTGCGGTCCAGCCACGGCAGCAGGAACAGGATCATGGTCGCCGCGCCCATCGCCAGCACACCCGGGAACTGCGAATTGAAGAGCGGCGGTATGGCGCGCAGGATCGAGTAATACGGCGTGAAGTACCACACCGGCGCGATATGCGGCGGCGTCTTCAGCGGGTCGGCCGGGATGAAGTTGTTGTACTCCAGAAAGTAACCGCCCATTTCCGGCAGGAAAAACATGATGACCGAAAACACGATCAGGAACACCACCACGCCCAACGCATCCTTGACGGTGTAATACGGATGCGAATAAATGCCGTCAAGCGGCAGCCCGGTCTGCGGGTCTTTCGGCTGCTTCTTGATTTCGACGCCGTCGGGGTTGTTGGAGCCGACTTCGTGCAGCGCGGTCAAATGCGCGGCAACGAGGCCCAGCAGCACCAGCGGAATCGCGATGACGTGAAACGCGAAGAAACGGTTCAAGGTTGCATCCGACACCACGTAGTCGCCGCGGATCCAGATCGACAGGTCTTCACCGATGAACGGCACCGCGCCGAACAGGTTAACGATCACCTGCGCGCCCCAGTACGAC
Source organism: Betaproteobacteria bacterium (assembly GCA_021414185.1). GTDB lineage: Bacteria > Pseudomonadota > Gammaproteobacteria > Burkholderiales > SG8-41 > PALSA-1004. Next base: position 9,053 of record JAIOOZ010000470.1, on the reverse strand, counting down.
ATCTGGCCCCACGGCAGGAGGTAGCCGAAAAACGCTTCGGCCATCAGGCACAGGTAGATCAGCATGCCGAATATCCACAGCAGCTCGCGCGGCTTGCGGTACGAACCGTAGAGCAGCCCGCGGAACATGTGCAGGTAGACGCAGATGAAGAACAACGACGCGCCGGTCGAATGCATGTAGCGGATGAACCAGCCGCCCCACACGTCGCGCATGATGTATTCGACGGAAGCGAACGCCTGCGCCGCATCCGGCTTGTAGTTCATGGTCAGGAAGATGCCGGTGACGATCTGCAGCACGAGCACGAAAGCCGACAGCGAACCGAAGTAGTACCAGAAGTTGAAGTTCTTGGGCGCTACGTACTTGCCCCACTGCTCTTCCCACATTTTGATCAACGGGAAACGCGCGTCGACCCAGGTCAATACGCCGCTGAGCGCGCCATTGAGCGGGCCTGCGCAGGTAATCGTAACGGGAGTTTTTTCCGCTGCGGCCATGGTTACGCTCCCTTGCTGTCGTCGCCGATGATGATCTTGGCGTCGCCGACGAACTTATACGGCGGCACGCGCAGGTTCACCGGCGCCGGCGAGCCCTGGAACACGCGGCCCGCAAAATCGAACTTGGAGCCGTGGCAGGGGCAGAAGAAACCGCCGGTCCAGTCCTGGCCCATGTCGCTCTTGGCTTCGACCGATTTGAACTGGGGCGAGCAGCCGAGATGGGAGCACACGCCTTCGAGCACGACGATCTCCGGCTTGATTGAGCGGTATTCGTTTTTCGCGTAGTCAGGCTGCAGCGGCACTTCCGATTTCGGATCGGACACGCGGCCGTCGTTTTTCTGAATGCCGTCGAGCATTTCCTTGGTGCGGCTCATGATCCATACCGGCTTGCCGCGCCATTCGACGATTTTCATTTCGCCCGGCGCCAGCGAACTGATGTCCGCCTCGACCGGCGCACCCGCCGCTTTGGCGCGTTCGGATGGAAACATGCTGCCGGCGAACGGTACTGCCGTTGCCGCTGCGGCGACACCACCGACAACCCCGGTGGCGGCCATCAGAAAACCGCGTTTACCCTTATCCACTTCCTGATCAGACATGGAATTCCCCGCTGGCGATTGGACAAAAAAGCGCTAGTTTAGCGAATTCCGCGCAAAAACTTAAGCAAAACGTGAAAATAGTCCATTGCTTCAGGCGATTGCGTGTAATTTCAGCGGCCCGCAAACCCCCAAAATCGGGCTATACGGGATTGGCGATGTCGATGAAATGATGGGCGACGCCAAAACGCGCCGCGAGATGTTCGCCGAGCGCCCGTATGCCGTAACGCTCCGTCGCATGATGGCCCGCGGCAATGTACGCGACACCGGACTCGCGCGCGAGATGTACCGTCTGTTCCGATATTTCGCCCGAAATGAACGCATCGACGCCGAGGCGCACCGCGTCTTCGAGATAATTTTGCGCGGCGCCGGTGCACCACGCGACACGGTGCAGCGGTTTCGTTTCGTTACCGATGATTTGCGGCGCACGCTCGAGACGTTCCGCGATGCGCCGGGCGAGTTCACCGAGTGTAATCGGGCGGGCAAAAGCGCCGTGCGCGCCGAGGTCCTGGTCGCCGAACCTGCCGGCATAGGGCAGTTCGAGCACGCGCGCGAGTTGCATGTTGTTGCCGACTTCGGGATGCACATCAAGCGGCAGATGAAAGGCAAAAAGGTTTAGTTCTTTCTTGAGCAGCAACGCCAGGCGCTCGCGGCGCGTGCCCGTCACACGCGGGTCTTCGCCGCGCCAGAAATAACCGTGATGCACGAGCAGCGCATCGGCGCCGCGCTCGACGGCCGCGCGCACCAGGTCGAGCGAAGCGGTGACGCCGGTCACGATGGTTCGGACTTCGGCGCGCCCTTCCACCTGCAGCCCGTTTGGGCAATAATCGCGGAAACGGGAGACATCGAGATACTGGTTGAGATAAGTCTCGAGTTCGATGCGTAGCATGACGGCTGATGACAATTGAATATTCCTTCGTGCATTGTAACCCGCTTGAAACGTTGAACCACCCGGCCTGACCCTATGCGCAAACTTTGGCTCGTCTTCGCCCAGACCACCACGATCTGCCTCGGCATTTTGTTCGTGGTGTCGACTCTGCGCCCCGACCTGCTGGGACTGAACTCGCGTGCGAGCGTGGATGTCGTCACCACCCGCGAAGCGGCAGTTACGCCAACCCGGCCAATTGCTTCCTACAGCGAAGCGGCCAAAAAAGCGATGCCGACGGTGGTCAACATCTACACCAGCAAGGAAACCAAGGTGCCGCGCCATCCGTTCATGGACGACCCGGTGTTTCGCTATTTTTTCGGCGAGCAGTTCGACGCGCAGACGCGGCGCAGCTCCAGCCTGGGCTCGGGCGTAATCGTCAGCGACAAGGGCTATGTGCTGACCAACCAGCACGTGGTCGAAGCGGCGGACGAAATCGAAGTGGCGCTGTCGGATATGCGCCGCGCCAAGGCGCGCGTGGTCGGCAGCGATCCGGAAACCGACCTGGCAGTGCTCAAAATCGATCTCAAGAATCTGCCGGCGGCGACCTTCGCGCTGTCCGAGCAGGCGCGTGTCGGCGACATCGTGCTCGCCATCGGCAATCCGTTCGGCGTCGGCCAGACCGTCACTTCGGGCATCATCAGCGCGCTCGGCCGCAGCCATCTCGGCATCAACACCTTCGAGAATTTCATCCAGACCGACGCCCCCATCAACCCCGGCAATTCCGGCGGCGCGCTGGTCGACGTGAGCGGCAACCTGGTCGGCATCAACACCGCGATTTACACGCGCAGCGGCGGCTCGCAGGGCATAGGCTTCGCGATTCCCTCCAGCCTCGCCAAACAGGTGATGGAGCAAATCATCGAAAACGGCACGGTGACGCGCGGCTGGGTCGGCATCGGCGTGCAGGACCTGACGCCGGAACTCGCCGAAACGCTCAAGCTGTCGAAAGTCAACGGCGCGCTGATTACGGAAGTGGTCAACGCAAGTCCGGCCGACAAGGCGGGCATCAAGCCCGGCGACGTGCTGGTCGGCGTCGAGGACAAGGCGGTGACCGATTACGCAAGCACGCTCAACCTGATCTCGGCGTTGAAGCCGGGCACCGTCGCGACGCTCAAGGTGACGCGCGAAAAAAACGAAATGGCCGTGAAGGTAAGCGTCGGCAAGCGGCCGAAACCGCGGCGCGAAGAGAAATAACGCGCTAAAGCCGGTGCCGGATCAGTCCTTGCCCGGTTCGGCTTCGGGTTTGGCGGGCGCCGTTGCGTCGCCGTCCGCCGCCTGCGGCTTCGCCATCATGCTGGCGATCAGGATGCCGAGTTCATACAACACCCAGAGCGGCACCGCCAGCATCAACTGTGAAATCACGTCCGGCGGGGTAAACACCGCGCCAATCACAAATGCGCCGACGATTACATAGGGCCTGATCTCGCGCAGCTTTTCGACGGTCACGATATTCATGCGCACCAGCAGGACCACGGCGACCGGCACCTCGAACGTAACGCCGAACGCAACGAACATGGTCAGCGCGAAACTCAAATACTTTTCGATGTCGGCCATCCACGCCACGCCTTCGGGCGCGATCGACGCCATGAACTTGAACACCACCGGGAAAACCAGGAAGTACGCGAATGCCATGCCGGCGATGAACAACAGCGTGCTGGTAATGATGAGTGGCAGCACCAGCCGTTTTTCATGCGTGTAAAGGCCGGGCGCGACGAACGCCCATATCTGAAACAGGACGTAGGGCAGCGCGATCACGAACGCGACCAGCAGCGCGACCTTCATCGGCACCAGGAACACGCCGACCACGTCGGTGGCTATCATCTGGCCGCCCTGCGGCAACACCGCGAGCAGCGGCTGCGCCAGCAGGGTGTACAAGTCCTTGGCCCACGGAAACAGGCACAGGAACACAATCAGCACGGCGAGGATCGCGCGCAGCAACCGGTCGCGCAATTCGACCAGATGGGAAATGAAAGTATCTTGTGTGCTCATGGGGGTTGCCGCGTGTCTGGTGCGCGGCGTCGTGTTCAGGCTTGCTTGCGCGCCGCCTGCGCCGCCGCGTCAAGCCCGAGTTCGAGCTGCGCACTGGTCGCCGGCGTGACAATGGCGTCGGCGCCAGCCGCGAGCGCCGGCTCCGCCGCCGGCTGCACGGCTTCCTGCGCGGTTGTCGCGATGCTGTTCAACTGCGATTCGGTGGCGCTGACTTCCTTGGTCACCGTCTGCTCGATGGCGTGCGCCGCGTCCTGCACGCTCGCCTGCAGCTTGCGCAGTTCATCGAGTTCCATTTCGCGGGAGATATCGGATTTCACGTCGTTGACGTAGCGCTGCATGCGTCCGAACAGATGGCCAAGCGTGCGCGCCACTTTCGGCAGGCGCTCGGGCCCGATCACGATCAGAGCGACGACCGCGATAACGACGATTTCGGAGAATCCTACGTCGAACATGAAATAGGGAGCGAGGGGCGGGAAACGGGGAGGCCATGCTTTGCCCCGTCGGCCTTGCGCCTCACACTTTCGACTGCGTTTCCTTTTTCACTTCGCCTTCGATGGTCTGGCCGGCGGCGGGGTGAATTTCCGCCTGCGGCTGCGGCTTGTCGTCTTCCGACATCATGCCGTCCTTGAAACCCTTGACCGCGCTGCCGAGGTCGCCGCCCAGGTTGCGCAGCTTCTTGGTGCCGAATATCAGCACCACGACCACCAGCACGATCAGCCAGTGCCAAATGCTTAATGAACCCATGTTCCCGCTCCTCTGACTTGAAAACGCCCGCGCTCTCGAGCGCGCGGCTTTTCGTGTAGTTTCGTCTGCGCCTAACTTTGACCTGTTTGCGCGACGCCGCCGTTGCGCGCGGTCACTTGCGCGACTTTTTCTCGTCGACGCCCGAAATGCCTTCGCGCCGGTGCAATTCAGCGAGCACGTCGTCGCTCGTCAGTCCGTGCCACGCCAGCAACACCAGGCAATGAAACCACAGGTCGGCGGTTTCGCGTACGAGGTGCAGTTTATCACCGTCCTTGGCCGCCAACAGCGTTTCGGCGGCCTCCTCCGCGACTTTCTTGAGTATCGCGTCGTGGCCCTTGCCGAACAGCCCGGCGACGTACGAACTCGCGGCGTCGGCGCCTTTGCGCCCGGCGATGGTCGCGGACAGGCGCTGCAGTATCGTGGGATCGATCATTTTTTGTAGATGTTCCGCGGGTCTTTCAATACCGGCTCCGTTGCCACCCATTCGCCATTGACGAGCTTCTGATAAAAACAGCTGTGACGGCCGGTGTGACAGGCGATGCCGCCCACCTGCTCGACTTCCACCAGTATGACGTCTTCGTCGCAATCCAGTCGGATGCTGCACACTTTCTGCACGTGGCCGGATTCCTCGCCCTTGTGCCAGATTTTCTTGCGCGAACGCGACCAGTAGTGGACTTCGCCGGTTTCCACCGTTTTTTTCAGCGCCGCGCGGTTCATCCACGCAAGCGTCAACACGCGGCCGCTCGCCGTTTCCTGGGCGACCGCGGGCACCAGCCCGTCCTGCGCCCAGTTTACCTTGTTAAGCCAGTTATCCGACATATGCCGTAAGCGCCGCGCGATGAGGATTGAACCTGTGACGGTCAACCGCGATTTTACTCCGCCCGTCTCATAATCTCACTTCGACACCGCGCGCGGCCATCAGTTGCTTCGCCTGCGCCACGGTGAATTCGCCGTAGTGAAAAATGCTGGCGGCGAGCACCGCGCTCGCGTGGCCTTCCACTATGCCATCGACCAGGTGCTCGAGACTGCCGACGCCGCCGCTCGCAATCACTGGAATTTCGAGCGCATCGGCAAAAGCGCGCGTGAGTTCGAGGTCGAACCCCGCGCGCGTGCCGTCGCGGTCCATGCTGGTGAGCAGTATCTCGCCGGCGCCGAGCGTCTGCATCTTGCGTCCCCACTCCAGCGCATCGAGTCCTGTCGCTGTGCGTCCGCCGTGGGTGTAAACCTCCCAGCGCGGCGCGCCTGCTCCCGGCACCCGCTTGGCGTCCACGGCCACCACGATGCATTGCGACCCGTAATGCGTGGTGGCATCGGCGACCAGTTGCGGGTTTTGCACCGCAGCGGTGTTGATGCTGACTTTGTCGGCGCCGGCGTTGAGCAGGCGCCTGACGTCTTCGACCTTGCGCACGCCGCCGCCGACGGTGAGCGGAATGAACACCTGGGTGGCGACGGCTTCGACGATATGCAGAATCAGGTCGCGGTTATCGCTGCTGGCGGTAATGTCGAGAAACGTGAGTTCGTCGGCGCCCTGCAGGTTGTATCGCGCCGCGACTTCTACCGGATCGCCGGCGTCGCGCAGGTCCACGAAGTTGATGCCCTTGACGACGCGCCCGGCGTTGACGTCAAGACAGGGGATGATGCGCTTGGCGAGGCCCATCGGGCAACAGGAGAGGGGAGAGAGGGGAGAAGGGACTTGCTGGAACCGCCTCACGCCTATCGCCTCACGCCTCTCCTTTTTTCTTGGACAGTTTGTCGGCGAGCTTTTGCGCGGCGGCGAAATCGAGCGTGCCCTGGTATACCGCGCGGCCGGTAATCGCGCCGATGATGCCGTCGGCTTCGACCTTGCACAGCGCCTTGACGTCTTCGAGATCGGTGATGCCGCCGCTCGCGATGACCGGCACCGACAGCTGGCGCGCGAGTTCGACGGTGGCCTTGATATTGACGCCCGTCAGCATGCCGTCGCGGCCGATATCGGTATAAATAATCGCTTCGCTGCCGTAGTCCTCAAATTTCTTGGCGAGGTCGATCACGTCGTGACCGGTCATTTTCGACCAGCCGTCGACCGCGACCTTGCCGTCCTTGGCGTCGAGCGCCACCATCACGTGGCCGGTAAACGCGGTGCACGCGTCATGCAGGAAACCCGGCGTTTTCACCGCGGCAGTGCCGATGATCACGTAACGGATGCCGCTGTCGATATAGCGCTCTATGGTATCGAGATCGCGGATGCCGCCGCCGAGTTGCACCGGTATGCGGTCGCCCACCGCCGCCATGATGGCCTTGATGGCAGCTTCGTTTTTCGGCTTGCCGGCGGCCGCCCCGTTCAAATCGACCACGTGAAGGCGGCGCGCGCCCTGCTTCACCCATTGCTCAGCCATCGCGCCGGGGTCCTCCGAAAAAACGGTGGCATCCGTCATGTCGCCTTGTTTCAGGCGTACACACTTGCCGTCCTTGAGATCGATCGCCGGAATTATCAGCATGCTGCGCGGTAACGGGTTACGGGAAGTCGTTCGGAAAAGCCGGGATTAGTCCTGCCGGAGGAAGGGGCGTTATGCGAAAGCGCGGCTGATGAGGACAAAGGCTGGTGAAATCGCGGTTGAAAATCATCATACTACACGCGGCGGCGGTTCGCATAGCGCCTCAACCCGCGGCCACCGTACGGCGCGGACGCTGGAGCCGGCCGGCGGGCTGCCACTGCACGAAGTTCTGCAACAGCTGCAGCCCGTCCGCACCGCTTTTTTCGGGGTGAAACTGCACCGCAAACACATTTTCGCGGGCAATCGCGCAGGTAAAAGGCTGCGGATAGTCGCTGGTTCCGGCCGCCAGCCCGGGTTCTGCAGTTTCCACGTAATAGCTGTGCACGAAATAAAAACGCGTCTCATCGGGCACCCCGCGCCACAACGGATGTGGCGCAATCTGGCGCACGCGGTTCCAGCCCATGTGCGGCACCTTTACACGCTCACCGGCGGCGGTGACCATGGCGCCGGCGAACCGGCGCACACGTCGCTCACCGGCGGCGGTGACCATGGCGCCGGCGAACCGGCGCACACGTCCCGGCAGCACGCCGAGGCAGGCGACGTCGCCCTCGTCGCTGTGGGCGAACAACATCTGCAATCCGATACAGATGCCGAGAAAGGGTTTGTTGTACGCGGCGTCGAGCACCGCCTCGCGCAAGCCATGCGCGTCGAGTTCACGCATGCAGTCGGGCATCGCACCCTGCCCGGGAAACACCACCCGCGCGGCGCGCGCCACAACCGCGGGATCGCCGGTGACCGTGACCTCAAGTCCGGGCGCCGCCTGTTTCAAGCGGGTCGCGACGGAATGCAGGTTGCCCATCCCGTAGTCGATGACGGCGATATCAGTCATATGCGAAAGCTCGGCGCGGCGCTACCAGAAGACCGGCCGAGAGTGCCTAACACCATGAAACACGTGTGCGTTGCTGCCAGAATTGGTGATAGCAAGGCGCCCGGTGAAGCGAATACTCTATGTATTCGCAAGACGAGCAACGCAGATAGCGCCAATTCTGGCTGCAACCCTTCGGGCTGGCACGAGTTTTGGCACATGGCGTTGTCGAAAGCCCCTTGCTTAGAATGACTAAGCCGCGGGACTTTCTTCTAGCCCTGAGCCAAAATCGTGACAGCGCATCGCGCGTTTCATGGTGTTAGGCACTCTAGAGACTGCCCTTGGTCGACGGCACGCCCTTCATGCGCGGGTCGAGCTCGACCGCCATGCGCAACGCGCGGCCGAATGCCTTGAACGCGGTTTCCGCCTGGTGGTGCGCATTGTCGCCCTTGAGGTTATCGACGTGCAGCGTGACCTGCGCGTGATTGGTGAAGCCCTGGAAGAATTCATGCACCAGGTCGACGTCGAACTCGCCGATGCGCGCGCGCACGAAGTCGATTTTCAGCGACAGCCCCGGGCGCCCCGAAAGGTCGACCACCACGCGCGACAACGCTTCGTCGAGCGGGACGTAGGCGTGGCCGTAGCGGCGTATGCCATCCTTGGCGCCGAGCGCCTTGACGAAGGCCTGGCCGAGGGTAATGCCGATGTCCTCGACGGTGTGATGCGCATCGATGTGCAGATCGCCCTTGGCCTCGATTTCGAGATCGAACACGCCGTGGCGCGCGACCTGGTCGAGCATGTGATCGAGAAACGGCACGCCGGTGGCGAGCTTGCTCGCACCGCTGCCGTCAAGATCGAGCTTGACGCGGATTTGCGTTTCTTTGGTATCGCGTTTGATTTCCGCGGTGCGCGTGGCCATGGTCGGTTCAGCTATGTAAAAAGTCAGGACATGAGCGCGGCAAGTGCCGCCAG
>JAIOOZ010000469.1 GCA_021414185.1 Betaproteobacteria bacterium | reverse complement strand
CGCGGCAGCGTCACGGCGCTGGTCGGCCCCAACGGCGCCGGCAAGACCACGCTGCTGCGCTGTATTGCGGGGCTGGAGCGGCCCATGCTCGGCTCGATCACGGTGACCGGCATAGACGTGCTGGAAGCGCCGCGCGAATCGCATCGCAAGATGGGCTATCTGTCGGATTTTTACGGGCTGTACGAGACGCTGAGCGTGCGGCAGAACCTGTATTATGCCGCGGCGGCGCAGGGCGTTGCGGAGCGCGACATCGGCGCCCTGGTAACGCGCACCGCCGGCCGTCTCGGGCTGGCTGACAAGCTCGACGTCAAAAGCGGCACGCTGTCGCGCGGCCAGCGCCAGCGCGTCGCCATCGGCCAGGCGCTGGTGCACCAGCCCGAGTTGCTGATACTCGACGAGCCGGCGTCGGGCCTCGATCCGGAGGCGCGCCACGATCTTGCGCAGTTGTTCCTTGCGCTCAAGCAGGAAGGCATGACGCTCATCGTGTCGTCGCATATTCTCGCCGAGCTCGATGAATATTCTTCGCACATGCTGGTGATGCAGCAGGGGCGCATCATAGAAAACAAGGCACTGTCCGCGGCCGCCGCGCTTGCCGCGCAAGTCCGCATCGTCTTCGACGCCGCGGTCGATGGCCTCGCCGGCCGCCTGGCCGCCATCGGCGGGCTGGAAGTCCTGGAGTGCGGCGCGAACGATGCGCTGATTGCCGTAGGCGCCGGAACCGGCAGCGCTGTCTTGCGCAAGCTGGTGGAGGCTGGCCTGCCGGTGGCGAGCTTCGCGCCGGAGCGCGACAACCTGGCGGCGTCTTATCTGCGCACGGTGCAGGCGGCGAAGGGAGCGCGCACGTGAACCCTGAACTGCGCCGCAACCTGTGGCTCGAAATGTCCCCGCACCGGCTGATCGCCATGCCGGCGGTGCTCTGCATGGGCTTTCTGGTGGTGGCCGCGATCAATGACAACCCGTGGCAGGAGCGCGTGAGCTGGACGGCGCTGACCGTCTATTTCGTGGTGACGCTGTTCTGGGGCGCGCGGCTGGCGGCCGAATCGATCAGCGATGAAATACGCGGCAAGACCTGGGACCTGCAGCGCATGTCGGCCATCGGCCCGTGGGACATGACATGGGGAAAATTGTTCGGTTCGACTCTGTTCGCATGGTACTGCGGCGCGCTGTGTCTGGCGGTGTACGTGTATGCCGCGCGCGACCTGCCCGGCGTCGGCGGTCCGGTGGTGGCGCTGGGGCTCGTCGCCGCCAGCGTGCTGCTCCACGCCTTCGCCATGGCCGCGACTTTGCAAGCGGCGCAAAAAGGCTGGAACACCGGCAGCCGCTGGGCCACTTTCGTACCGGTGCTGGCATTCCTGTTCGTCGGCCCCGGCCTGGTGAGTTTCGCGGTCCGCCACCCGACGCTGGTCTGGTTCGGCACCGAGTTCGACGCGGTCGAGTTTCTGCTGACGTCGGTGATGGTTTTCTCGGTGTGGGCGGTGTTCGGCGCCTATCGCGTGATGTGCCTCGAACTGCAGGTGCGCACCACACCACTGGCGTGGTGCGCATTCACGCTGTTCCTTAGCGTTTATCTGGCGGGACTGCTGGGCGCATTGCCGGGCGCCAGGGTGGGCGTGTTCGGCTATCTGTGCCTCTCGGGCCTGGTGGTTTCGGTGACACTGGCATACGCGATGCTTTTTTCCGAGCAGAACAGCGCCATGACCCTGCGGCGCATGCTGCTGCACGCGGAACGACGCCAATGGCAACGCGTATTTGAAGATATGCCGTGCTGGCCGAGCACCGTGGTGCTGGCTTTCATATTCGCGTTTGGCACGATAGCTTCCGCGGCTGTTTACCGCGACTCCTTTGATCTCGTGAAACAGATGGCGCTGATGCCGCTGGTGTTTGTGTTCCTGCTCGTGCGCGACGCCGCCATCCTGCTGTTCTTCGCGTTCGCGAAGCAGGCGCGGCGCGTGGAAGCGGCCGCAGTGATGTATATGGTGTTGCTCTACTGGCTGCTGCCCGGGTTGCTGCGATTCTCCGGACTGGAGACCGCGTCTGAGATTGTCCTGCCGCTACTGATCAAACCCGCGCTGGGCAGCGTCATCGCCTTTGCACAGGCGGGCATCGCGATTTTTCTGTGCGTTGCGCGCTGGCGAAAAAACGATGCGCAAGCGGGCACCCCTGTTATTTGAAACCTGTCGATAATTTCCACTGCAAGGAGCGACTGTGATGGAACGCAAGAAAGCGAGTGATTTTCCGCAGGAAGTCCTGCAGCTGTTCGACGGCTACGTGCACGGCATGATGAACCGGCGCGAGTTTATCGACCGCGCCGGCAAGTTTGCGGTCGGCGGTTTTACCGCCGCCGCCATGCTGGAAAGCCTGCGCCCCAACTTCGCGTGGGCGCAGCAGGTCGCCAAAGACGATGCGCGCATCAAGGCCGAATATGTCACTTACCCGTCGCCGCAGGGCTCGGGCACGATGCGCGGTTACCTGGTAAAGCCGGCAAATGCCAGCGGCAAATTGCCGGGCGTGGTGGTCATACACGAGAACCGCGGTTTGAATCCGTATATTGAAGACGTGACGCGCCGCCTCGCGTTGCTGAATTATGTGGCTTTCGCGCCGGATGCATTGACGCCGCTCGGCGGTTATCCGGGCGACGAGGAAAAAGCGGTCAAAGCATTTGCAACGCTTGATCCCGTCAAGCGCACCGAAGACCTGGTCACGGGTGCGGAGTTTCTCAAGGCGCGCGCGGAATGCACCGGCAAGATCGGCGCGGTCGGGTTCTGTTTCGGCGGCGGCATTTCGAACCTGCTGGCGACGCGGCTGCCGGACCTTGGCGGTGCGGTGCCTTTCTATGGTGCGCAGCCCGCGGCCGCGGATGTGGCGAAGATCAAGGCGCCGTTGTTGATCCATTATGCGGGGCTCGATGAGCGCATCAACGCGGGCTGGCCTGCGTACGAGACCGCGCTGAAGGCCAACAACGTCAAGTACGAGGCGTTCATCTATCCGAACGTGAACCACGGTTTTCACAACGACACGACCCCGCGCTACGACGAGGCGGCGGCCAAGCTCGCGTGGCAGCGCACGGTGGATTTTTTCAACAAGAACCTGCGTGCCTAGAAATGCGGTAAAAAGGTGCTGTTGCAGCTTAACTAACTTGACTGGAGGGGAACGTGGATAAAACAGGCAAAAGCGTCATGGCAATGCTGGTGATCAGCGCACTGGTCCTCGGCATGAGCGGTTGCAAGAAAGAAGAAGGCCCGGCTGAGAAGGCCGGCCGCGCGTTGGATAACGCCGTCAACAAAGCCGGGCAGCAGATGGAGAAAGCCGGCGAAGCGATCCAGGACGCAGCCAAAGGCAAGAAGTAGCCGGGCTGCAGTTTCCGGATTATCTGGAAGTCATCTTAAAATCCCCTCGCCCCGCTTGCGGGGAGAGGGTTAGGGTGAGGGGCGATTTGGAATCTTGTTTTTCCATGAACAGCAGCTAAATTGCTTCCCCTCACCCCGACCCTCTCCCCACTAACGCGGGGCGAGGGAGTATTTTGAGACGGCTTCTAGTTTCAAATAAACACGGGGGCCAGCAGCCCCCGTGTTTATTTGCAGCAGAGAAAACTTGAATGTCCGTGCGGACCGTTTACTGCACCGGCGAGAACTTCGCCGGCATCACGATCTTGTTTTCCTGCATGACGTACGGAATGCTCTTGGCGCCGGTTTTGGCTGCCACGGCCGAAGGCGGCCAGATGCCGGCGTCCTTGGCCTTGTCGCGTGTGTTATTGCGCGCGTCGAGCGTAGGATAGGCCCAGATGTGCAGCCATTTGTTGAGGCCGCCCAGTTCCGTGTAGCCGCAAAAGACCAGCGGGCTCAGCTTGATACGGTCGGGCAGTGCTTTGCCCCAGTTTTCCATCACGTTGGGCAGGGCGCCGGGTGCGTACGTGTAGGTGCGCATTTCGAAATACGGGCCCGTTTTGCCGGGTGTTATTTCCGGCGAGAAAGGCGCGGGTACAAAGATCTCGGTACGCTGCGCTGTGAGGAATTCACCGGTCTTGGGCGGCCATTGCCCGGATTTGTACGCCGCGGCGCGGACTTTCGCGCGCTCTTCGAGGTCTTTGTACGGCCACACGTGGATGATCTGGTTCAGGGGGCCGATCTCGGTGTGCCAGAAGGCGGCGAGCGGCGACAGCGTCTTGCGGAATTCATAGGCTTCGCCGAAACGCTTCTCCACTTCGGCCAGCGAGCCGGGCTTGATGTCGTAGGTCCTGAATTCGTAGATCATGGTTATCCTCTGGTTATAATTTCGATATGTGACTTGGCCTTCCGGAACGACGCTGCTGGCCGCTGGTGCCGGCGGATGATGCCCGACCCCGGAATATCGAACTTTACCATTGGCCGCGCGGTTGCGGGCAGCGCGCGCGCGGGACCTGCGCTGCAATCAGCCGATGCGTTCCCACAGGTAGGTTTCGTCCTCGAGGCGGTCGAGTTCGAGGCCTTTGAAGTCGCCGCGCGAGACGATGCCGAGAATTTTTCCGTGCTCGACGATCGGCAGGTGGCGGTAGCCGCCATCGCGCATCGCGCGCAGAGCGTCGATCGCGGTTTGCTCCGGCGTGATCGTGTCGGGTTTCGCCGTCATCACCGCGGAGAGCGCGGTTGCGGCGGGTTTTTTGCCCTCGGTGAGCGCGCGCACTGCATCGCGGCCGGTGAATATGCCCGCGAGATGATGGTGTTTGTCGTCGGTGACGAGCACCGCCCCGACGCCGCGCTCGCACATCCGCTTGCACGCATGCTGGACAGTCTGGCTCGCGGCCAGGATCAGAGGGTTCTGGTCTTTGACGATGAAGGCAAGGGTGCGGCTGGCCATGGCGGTTCTCACATGTTGGAACAACCCCGGGTCATTTCCCCGTTGCCTCAATGTTAGTCGCGACCGGCACGCACGGGTATTGATGTGGATCAACTGTAAAGGACAGAAATCGGCGCAGTTGTGCTGAATTTTGAAGTCAGCGGCTGATCACCGCGTCCGGCGGCGTGAACACGACCATGGGTTCGGCGATCACTGCCAGGCTGACGACGGTATATGCCACCATCAGCGCGGTCAGCGCGACGGTCGCCCGCCCGGCGCGGCGCTGCGTGCCGAATGCATCGAGCGCGACCCGGTGCGCGAGCCAGATCGAGACGGCGTGGCCGCCGACGATCGCGCCTATCGCCACGTACCACGATACCCGCGCGTCGATGAGCCCGATATCGGGACGGAAGTTCGCCGTGCCGAACAAATCCCACTTGGCGCCGAACGGGTCGGACGCAAGCGCGATCAATTGCTGCCCCTGCACCAGCAGGGTCGCGCAGTTGTGCGCGATGTTGTAGGCGATCGCTATCGGCACCAGCGTCAGCGCGAAGAGGCAGACAACGCGCCTGAAGCCGTGCGGCGCCACCATGGCCGTGATCCAGCACGTCAGCAGATACGCGCCCAGGAATACCAGCCATACGGTGACGAGGCCGAACGCGCCCATGCGGTAACCTTCGGCGTCCACCATGAACGGCAGGGCATGCGCAATGCTGCGCTGCGCGGCCGGCCATGCCTGGCCGCCCAGCAGGCCGTCGAACAGCACGGTGGATAGCATCGCGATAACGAA
>JAIOOZ010000468.1 GCA_021414185.1 Betaproteobacteria bacterium | reverse complement strand
GGAGTGGTTTTGTCGGCAGCCACATCGTGCAGTTGCTGAGCGCGCAACGTTACCACGTGCGCGTGCCGACGCGCGATCGCGAACGCGCCAGATCGCTGATCCTGCTGCCGACCGTCGACGTGGTGAACGCCGACGTGCATGGCGCGGCGGCGCTCGCGGCACTGGTGCGCGGCATGGACGCGGTCATCAACCTGGTGGGCGTGCTGCAGGACGGGCGCGGCGAACGCAGCTTCGTGCAGTCGCACGTCGAGTTGACGCGGAAGATCATCGCGGCATGCGCGGCCAACGGCGTGCACCGCTACGCGCACATGAGCGCGCTGGGCGCCGACGTCAACGGCCCCAGCCATTACCAGCAAACCAAGGGCGCGGCGGAAGCGCTGGTCCGCGCATCAAGTCTCGACTGGACGATTTTCCGTCCGTCCGTCATCTTCGGCCGTTACGATCGTTTCCTGAATCTGTTCGCACAGCTGCAAAAAATGCTGCCGGTCGTATTCCTCGCGCGCGCGGATGCGCGTTTTCAGCCGGTTTATGTCGAGGACGTCGCTGCCGCGGTGGTGGCGAGCCTAGATGATCTTGCGACGCACGGAAAAACCTATGAACTCTGCGGCCCGCGCGTTTACACGCTGCGCGAACTGGTTGCACTCGCCGGCGATCTCTGCGGGCACCGCCGGCCCATCGTCGGCCTGAACGACGCATTGTCTTATTTGCAGGCGTTCTCGCTGGAACTGTTGCCGGTCAAACTGATGACACGTGACAACCTGGCGTCGATGAAAGTCGACAACGTCAGCAGCCAGCCGTTTCCCTTCGGCATAGTGCCTGCCGCGATCGAGGCCACCGCCCCGGCGTGGTTGGGCGCCGCATCGCCGCGCGCCCGCTATCGCGGTTATCGCGACCACGCGGGACGCGCTTCCTGACCCTGCAGTCGCTCATGGCGCAATATCAGCTCGTCATCGGCAATAAGGCCTATTCGTCGTGGTCGCTGCGTCCGTGGCTGGCGATGAAATACGCCGGACTCGCGTTCGATGAGCAGAGAATCCCGCTCTACCAGGACAATCATGACACCAAAATCCGGCAATACGCACCGTCCGGCAAGGTGCCGGTATTGATCGATGGCGCGGTGACGATCTGGGACTCGCTCGCGATCTGTGAATATATCGCTGAACGTCATCCCGGCAAAAAGCTGTGGCCGGCGGATATCGCGGCGCGCGCGCACGGGCGTGCCATCAGCGCCGAAATGCACTCGGGATTTTCATCCCTGCGCCGCAGCATGACGATGAACGTACGGCGCGTCATTCCGGGCGTCGCCATTACCGCCGGGGCGGGCGCCGACATCGCGCGTATCGACGCCATGTGGAGCGACTGCCTGACGCGTTACGGCGGCCCGTTTTTGCTGGGCGCTTTCAGCGTCGCTGACGCTATGTACTCGCCGGTCGTTACGCGTTTCAAGACTTACGCCGTCAAACTGTCAGATGCGGCACAGGGCTATGCCAATCGCGTGCTCGCGCTGCCCGCCATGCAGGAATGGTATGCGGCGGCGCTGACCGAGACCGAAGTGCTGCCGCAATTTGAATACCAAGGCTCATCCGCATGAAAATCTACTCGGTCGGCGGCTCCGTGCGCGATGAACTGCTCGGCCTGCCGGTGACCGATCGCGATTTCGTAGTGGTCGGCGCCACGCCGGCCGAAATGGTGAAGCTCGGCTACAAACCGGTCGGCAAGGATTTTCCGGTATTTCTGCATCCTGAAACCAAAGAGGAATACGCGCTGGCGCGCACCGAGCGCAAAACCGCGCGCGGTTATCACGGTTTCGAATTTCACGCTGCGCCCGACGTCACTCTGGAAGAAGACCTCGCGCGCCGCGATCTCACGGTCAACGCGCTGGCCAAAGACGACGCCGGCAATATCATCGATCCGTTCGGCGGCGTTGCCGACCTCAAGGCGCGCGTATTGCGGCACGTCGGGCCGGCTTTCGCCGAAGACCCGGTGCGCATACTGCGCGTGGCGCGTTTCGCCGCGCGTTTTGATTTTGCGATAGCACCAACCACCCTGCAACTGATGCGCGAGATGGTGGTGCACGGCGAAGCCTCTGCGCTGGTTGCCGAACGCGTCTGGCAGGAGCTTGCGCGCGGACTGATGGAACGCGAGCCTTCGCGCATGTTCCGCGTGCTGACCGAATGTGGCGCAGCGGCGGTAGTGCTGCCAGAACTGGCCGGGCAGCTCGCAGGTGTCGCCGGCAAGCGACGACTGGCCGCGCTGGATGCAGGCGCCGCGCGCGGTTTGCCGTTGGCCGCGCGGTTTGCGTTGATCGCCATGCATGCGGAAGCAGGCGCAATAGAGTTGTTGTGCGAGCGTTTGCGCGCACCTCAGGATTGCCGCGAGCTGGCACTGCTGGCGGCGCGCTATCACGCCGATGTGGGCAAAGCGCTGAAGTTGTCCGTCGAGGCATTGCTGTGGTTGTTGCAGGCGACCGATGCTTTGCGCCGGCCCGACCGCTTCATGCAATTGCTGGATGTTTGCGCGGCGGCGGCGGACGAGCCTGCGCTCAATCCCGCGGCGGGACGGCTGCGGGCTGCCCTGGCCGCTGCCCGCGCGGTCGATGCCGGCGCGGTGGCGAAAAGCTGCACCGAGCCGGCGCAAATCAAGGAACGGGTCGCGCAGGCGCGTCTCGTCGCGATCAAGGCAGCGCTGGCCGCCAAAACTGCGCCGGCAAAACGGGTTTCAAACAAGGGAGCACCCATGCTCGATCTTTATACCTGGACCACGCCCAACGGGCGCAAGGTTTCCATCATGCTCGAAGAAACCGGGCTGCCGTATCGCGCCCACGCGATCAATATCGGCAAGAACGACCAGTTCACACCCGAGTTCGTCGCCATCAGTCCCAACAGCAAGATTCCGGCGCTGGTCGATCCCCGCGGCCCGGACGGCACGCCGTACGCGATGATGGAGTCCGGCGCCATCCTTATTTACCTGGCGGGCAAGACCGGCAAGCTGCTGCCGAAGTCGGACCGCCTGAAATACGACGCGCTGCAATGGCTCATGTTCCAGATGGGCGGAGTGGGCCCGATATTCGGGCAGGTCCATCACTTTCTGCGCGCCGCGAAGGAGCAGGTGCCTTACGCCATCGATCGCTACACCAGGGAAAAAGACCGCCTCTACGGTGTGCTAGACGCGCGGCTGGCCGATCGCGAGTATCTGGCCGACGAGTATTC
>JAIOOZ010000263.1 GCA_021414185.1 Betaproteobacteria bacterium | reverse complement strand
GATAACTTGAAGAAGAACGCGATGATCACCCAGGTCGACGCCGCGCCCGCCGCCAGCCATGGATTGAGCGCGAGCAGCACGCCGAGCGCGGTCGAGACACCCTTGCCGCCCTGGAAGCGATGGAACACCGGGTACATGTGCCCGATGACTACCGCCAGCGCAACTGCCGACATCTTGTAAGTCGCCGGCGTTGCCGTCGAAAAATACTGATCGGTCAGAAATACCACGAGCCAGCCCTTGGCGGCGTCGCCGAACAACGTCAACGCAGCCGCAGCTTTTTTGCCGGTGCGCAGGACGTTGGTCGCACCGGGATTTTTTGACCCGTAGCTGCGCGGATCGGGCAGATTCATCGCGCGGCTGACTACCACCGCGAACGAAATCGACCCGACCAGATAGGCAATCAAGACAAGAGCTATGGTCATCGCATGAATTCACATAGAATAAGCGCCGATTCTAACGAAAAACCGCCGCGCCTGAAGGTTTTGCTTTCCCCTCACTCCTCTCCCCTCCCGCCTCACCGGTATTCACATGGACATCATCTTCATCAGCGAACTGAAAATCGAAACGCTGATCGGCATTTACGAGTGGGAGAAACAGGTCCCGCAGATAATACAGATCGATCTCGAAGTCGGCCTGCGCGGCGAGCACGCAGCCAAAAGCGGCAAGATCGGCGACACCATCGATTACAGCCGCGTCGTCGGCCGCGTCGAGCAACTGTTCAGGGAGCAGCATTTCCTGCTGCTCGAAAAAGCCGGCGAAGCGATCGCCGAAACCATCATCAGCGAATTCAAAACGCCGTGGATCAAGGTCAGCATCGCCAAGCTGGCGCCACTGCGCAACGTGAAAAAACTCGGCGTCGTCATCGAACGGGGCAAACGCGGTTGACTGAACCATTCCCCTACCTGATCCTCATCGGTGCTTTTGCCGGCGGACTGGTGTCGGGATTGACGGGGTTCGGCACCGGCATCACCGCGCTGCCTTTCTGGCTTGCCGCGACGACACCGCAACTTGCCGCACCGCTTGTCGTGGTCTGCTCGCTGGTCGCGCAGGTGCAGACCCTGCCGGCGATCTGGCATGCGATAGATTTCAAGCGCGTGCGGCCCTTCATCATCGGCGGGCTGGCCGGCGTGCCGCTTGGCGCATTGCTGCTGTCCTACGTGTCCGCCGCCATGTTCAAGGTCGGCGTCGGCGTTGTGCTCGTCGTCTATTGCAGCTACATGCTGATCGGTCAGGTGCGCGTGCAGTTGAAGTGGGGTGGGCGCATTGCCGACGGCGTGATCGGTTTTGGCGGCGGAATCATGGGTGGTCTCGCCGGGCTGTCGGGACCGCTGCCGACGATCTGGACCGGACTCCGGGGCTGGGGCAAAGACGCCAAGCGCGGCGTTTTGCAGGCCTACAACTTTTCCATCCTGGTGCTCGCGCTGATCTTTCAAAGCGTCGCCGGGTTGATCACCCTGGAATTCGGACGCCTGTTTCTCATTACGTTGCCGGGCACGATCCTTGGCGCGTGGCTCGGACGGCTGCTCTACAACCGGCTTAACGACCGGCGTTTCGATACCGTCGTGCTCGTTTTACTGTTGATCTCCGGCTTCTTGCTGTTGTTTTCATTCTTCCGCTGAACGTTTGATGGGTCCGTTCCTGCAGATGTAATGCTGACGCCTTTAGAAACTTAGCGAGGTCCGACGCGGGTGAAGGGAATTCACTGAACCGTCAGCCCCGCCTCTTTCACGACCTTGACCCAGCGCGCATAGTCGCTGCGGATGCGCTCATTGAAGTTCGCCACGGTGCCGCCGGTCGGCGCCATCCCCTGCGCTTCGAAAAACTTCTTTGTCTCGATCGACTGCAGAATCCTGTTGACCTCGGCGTTGAGCGTCTGAATCACCCGCGCGGGCGTGCCGCGCGGCGCCATCAGGCCGTACCAGGTCACCAGCGTGTAACCCGGCAACGTCTCGGTAACGGTCGGCAGCTCAGGCACGGTGGGCCAGCGCGCCTCGCTCGTCACCGCCAGCGCCCGCAACCGTCCCGACTGAAAATGCTGCACGGTGCCGGGCAGGCTGCCGAGGATGAACGGGCACTGTCCGGAGAGCACGTCGATCAT
>JAIOOZ010000262.1 GCA_021414185.1 Betaproteobacteria bacterium | reverse complement strand
TTCGATGCCGACATCGCTCTGCCCGCCATCGACCACGAAGTCGACCGCGTCGCCGAATTCCTGCCTGACATGCTCAGCCAGAGTAGCGCTCACGCGTCCGAAGCGATTGGCCGAGGGCGCTGCGACTCCGCCGCCGAATTTCTCCAGCAGCAAATGCGCGATCGGGTGAGAAGGAATACGCAAGGCGACCGTGTCCTGTCCGCCGGTCACCGCGTCACTGACGCCGGGTGCACGTTTGAACAGCAGGGTCAGCGGGCCCGGCCAGAATTGCCGCGCGAGATTTTGCGCGACGGGCGTGACTTCGCGCGCCCATTGCGGCAGCTGCACGACGTCGGCCAGATGCACGATCACCGGATGGTCGGCGGGCCGGCCTTTGGCAGCATAGAGTTTGCGGATTGCCGCGGGATTGGATGCATCGGCGCCGAGCCCGTACACCGTCTCGGTGGGAAAAGCGACCAGCCCACCGCGCGCCAGGACGGCGACGGCCTTATCGATTTCAGAATTATTCATTTAAGCGTTGAACCGCCAAGGCGCCAAGACCGCCGAGAGGACCTTTTTGACCACCAAGGCTGTGCCCACAGTTGTTTGGTCGATCTGCGTGCAGTTCAACCGATAACGACCGCATTTTGTTTTTACTTGGCGGCCTTGGCGGCTTGGCGGTTAATCAGCTGGTCAACAAACGCAGCACTTCTTTGTACTTGGCGGAAGTGTGGGCGAGCACGTCGGCCGGCAAATGCGGCGCGGGATGCTTTTTGTTCCATGGCTGGGTTTCCAGCCAGTTGCGCACGATCTGTTTGTCGAACGACGGCGGGCTGATGCCGGTGCGGTACTCGGCGGCCGGCCAGAAGCGCGACGAATCGGGCGTGAGGATTTCATCGATCAGGAAGAGTTTGCCTGCCTCGTCGACGCCGAACTCGAACTTGGTGTCGGCGATGATGATGCCCTTGGTTTTCGCGTAAGCCGCTGCTTCGCTGTAAAGCTGGATTGAAACCGCGCGTACTTTCGCCGCCATCTCGGCGCCGACGATTTTCTCCGCTTCGGCGAAGGAAATGTTTTCGTCGTGCTGTCCCGCCGGCGCCTTGGTTGCCGGCGTGAAAATAACTTCGGGCAGTTTTTCCGCTTCTTTCAATCCGGCAGGCAGCTTGATGCCGCACACCATGCCGGTCTTCTGGTAATCCTTCCAGCCCGAACCAATGATGTAACCGCGCACCACCGCTTCTATCATCAGCGGCTTGAATTTGCGCACGACCATCGCGCGGCCGGCGACCTGTTCGCGCTCATTGGCGGCCACCACTGTCTCGGGCGCGATGCCCGTCAGATGGTTCGGTATCACGTGGCCGAGTTTCTTGAACCAGTAGTTCGACATCGCGGTCAGCACTTCGCCCTTGCCCGCAATCGGGTCCGGCAGGATGACGTCGAATGCCGACAGGCGGTCGCTTTGTATGACCAGCAATTTATCGTCGCCGACGGCGTAGATATCGCGCACTTTCCCGCGATGCAGAAATTCAAGGCTTTTCAGGCTGGATTCAAACAGCGATGCGTTGCTCATGGCGTGCTTTAAGGTAATGAAGAAATGAAGTTCAGGACAATTCGGGCAGTTTGACCGCCTGCACCGCCGCTGCCTGCTTGGCGCGGAACGCCGCCAGCTTTTTCGCCAGCGCGGCGTCGTTCAATGCCAGCATCGCCACAGCAAATAAGCCCGCGTTGGCAGCGCCCGCTTCGCCGATGGCGAACGTCGCGACGGGGATGCCTTTGGGCATTTGCACAATGGACAGCAGCGAATCGAGGCCCTGCAAATATTTGGACGGCATCGGTACGCCCAGCACCGGCAACGTGGTTTTCGACGCCACCACTCCAGCGAGGTGTGCGGCGCCGCCGGCGCCGGCGATAAAGCACTGTGCGCCCTGTTTCTCGAGGCCCGCCATCCACTCGATCAGCAGGTCGGGCGTGCGATGCGCGGACAGAGCGCGCGCCTCGTATGTAACGCCGAAATCTTTCAGTTGCCGTGCGGCCTGCTCCATGACGTCCCAGTCGCTCTGGCTGCCCATCACTATGCCTACGGTGATTTTATTCACTGCGATTTCTCCCGAATGAAGGCAGTTATTTTAACGCATCCGGGCGGGCTATCAGCAAGCGAATCTGAGTTGACGGATAATACGCGCCGAGGAGATCCCCATGCTTAACATCGTCAGAATTTCCGCGCTCACCGCCGGTGCGCTGGTCGCTTGCGCCGCCGCCGCACAAAACTATCCGGTCAAACCCGTGCGCGTCATCGTGTCTTTCCCGCCCGGCTCCGGTGCCGACATCGTTTGCCGCACCATTACGCCGCGACTTACTGAGGCCTACGGCCAGCAGTTCGTGGTCGATAACCGCGCCGGCGCATCGGGTAATCTGGGCTCCGAGCTCGCCGCACGCGCGGTCCCCGACGGCTATACCCTGCTGTTTACACCGGCGTCGGTCGCCAGCAGCCAGGCGCTGTATACCAAACTCGGCTACAACCTGCAGAAGGACCTCGAACCGATTTCCATCATCGCCTCCGCGCCTTTCGTGCTGGTAGTGCATCCTTCGCTGCCGGTAAAAAACGTCAAGGACCTGATCGCGATGGCGAAGGCCAAGCCCGGCCAGTTGCTCTACGCGTCCACCGGCAATGGCGGCAGCCCGCATCTCGCGGCCGAATTGTTCAAGATGCAGGCCAAGATCGACATCGTGCACATACCGTACAAGGGCACGCCGCCCGCGGTCACCGACCTCATCGCAGGCCAGGTCTCGATGATGTTCGCCAATACCCTGTCGGTGCTTCCTTACGTCAATTCCGGCCGCTTGCGCGCGCTCGCCATCAGCAGCGCCAAGCGCAGCGCAGCAGCGCCGCAACTGCCGACCATCGCTGAGACCGGCATGCCGGGTTTCGAAGCCAGCACCTGGTTCGGCATGCTGGCGCCGACCGGCACACCGAAAGACATCGTCGTCCGGCTTAACGGCGAACTGCGGAAAATCGTGCAGACCAAGGCCGTGAACGACGCGCTGATCGCGCAGGGCGCCGATCCTATCGGCAGCACCGCGGACGAGTTCCAGGCCCGGATCAAGTCGGACATCGACAAGTGGACGCGCACCATCAAAGCGGCGAACGTGCAGGCGGAGTAAGCCGCCATGACGGAAGTCACGCGCACGCTGGCGCGCTATATAGTCGATTCGCAATACGCTGATATTCCCGATGCGGTAAAGCACGAGGCAGCACGCGCGCTGCTCAATTGGGCCGGCTGCGCGATCGGCAGTTCGCACCACGCAACCGTCGAATACGCGCTGGCGGCAGTCGTTCCATTTTCAGGCACCTCGCAAGCAGGCATCTTCGGCCGCAGCGAACGGCTCGACATCCTGCACGCGGCGCTGATCAACGGCATCAGCTCGCACGTGCTGGATTTCGACGACACGCACGCGCGCGCCATCCACCCGAGCGCACCAGTGTTGCCGGCGATACTCGCACTGGCTGGCACATCACCGGCAGCGCGGGCGTATTCGGTGCCGCCGCCGCGGCCGGCAAATTACTGGGCCTCAACGAACAGCAAATGACCTGGGCGCTGGGCATCGCGGCAACGCAATCTTCAGGGCTGCGCGCGATGTTCGGCTCGATGTGCAAAAGCCTGCATCCGGGGCACGCAGCGCATGACGGACTCGCGGCCGCTTTCCTCGCGTCGAAAAATTTCACCAGTTCCGAACGCGGCATCGAAGCGCCACGCGGCTGGGGACATGTGCTGTCCACCAAATTCGATCCGGATATCATCACCGCGGAGTTCGGCAAGCGCTATGAACTGATGTCCAATATGTACAAGCCGTTCGCGTGCGGGCTGGTGGTGCACGCGGTGATCGACGGCTGCATCCAGTTGCGCAACCAGCATGGGCTGCAACCCGAGGCGATTACGGGCGTCGAACTCACTGTATGCCCTATCGTCATGGAGCTGACCGCCATCACCGATCCGCAAACCGGACTCGAAGGCAAGTTCAGCGTGTTTCATGCCGCTGCCGCAGCGCTGGTGTTCGGCGCGGCGGGCGAAGCACAGTTCAGCAATACTGCCGTGCGCGACGCGCGCGCGGTTGCCCTGCGTAAATGCGTCACGGTTGCTCCCGATCCCGCGTTGAGCCGCATCCAGGCGCGCGTCACCATACGCAAGAAGGATGGCCGCACCCTGACCCAGCGCGTCGAAAGCGCGCTCGGCACGCTCGCGCGGCCGATGAGCGACGCCGATCTCGAAGCCAAATTCCGCGGTCTGACTGACGGTATAATCGGCGCTTCCCAAACCCAAGAACTGATCCGGCTGTGCTGGTCGGTCGCGACGCTGCCGGACGCCGGCGCGATTCCGCGCGCCGCTGCCGCCGCCTGATTCCGACATCGAGCATACCCATGAAAACCAAAACTGCTCCGCAAATTTCGCCGGTCATGCAGCAATTGAGCTCGTACATTGCCGCCGCGCCCAAGAAGCCGCTGCCCAAAGACGTCACGGAGAAAACCAAACACCACGTGCTCGACACCATCGCGGCGATGGTGTCGGGTTCGCGCCTGCTGCCCGGTAAAAAAGCAATTTCCTACATCAAGACCCTGGGCGGCGTGAAAGAAGCGACGGTCATCGGCAGCCGCTACGTCACCACTGCAATTAACGCAGCGCTCGCCAACGGCATGCTCGGACACGCCGACGAGACCGACGATTCGCACGCGCCTTCGCTGTGCCATCCCGGCTGCGCAATCGTGCCCGCGGCGCTGGCAATGGCCGAGCGCGAACGGCGCAACGGCACGGCAATACTGCGCGCGGTTGCGCTGGGTTACGACGTCGGCTGCCGCATCAATATGTCGCTCAACGCTTACGAGTTCCGCGAAGACGGCCACTCGACGCACAGCTTCGGCCCGATGTTCGGCGCCGCGGCGGCAACCGGCTCATTGTGCGGATTCGATTCACGCCAGGTACGTCATCTGCTTTCCTATACTTCGCAGCAGGCATCCGGCGTGTCGTGCTGGATGCGTGACGAAGAACATATCGAAAAAGCGTTCGATTTCGGCGGCATGCCCGCGCGCAACGGCACTGCAGCGGCCTCGATGGTCGCGCATGGATTCTCGGCGGTTGAAGACGTGTTTGCCGGCGAGCGCAATTTCTTTGTCGCATACGGCCGCGCGCCGCAACCTGAAGTGCTGGTGCACGAGCTCGGCAAGACGTACGAAATCATGAACACCAATATCAAGCGCTGGTCGGTGGGCTCGCCTATCCAGGCGCCGCTTGACGCACTGCTCGACTTGATTCGCGAGCACAAGATCAAGGCCGACGACGTCAAAAAACTGGTGGTGCGCGTTTCGCACCAGGGCGCCAATACCGTCAACAACCGCCATATGCCGGACATCTGCATGCAGCACATGTGCGCGGTAATGCTGATCGACAGCTTCGTCACGTTCAAGTCGTCGCACGACGAAAAACGCATGCAGAACAAAAAGGTGCTCGACCTGCGCAGCCGCATCGAGCTCTATGGCGACGACGAACTCACGCGCGTGATGCCGAGCCGCCAGGGCATAGTCGAATTAAAGCTGCGCAACGGCCGCGAACTGCGCCTGCATACCAAGGCGGTGCGCGGCACCAGCGACAGCCCGATGTCGCGCGCGGAAGTCGATGACAAGAGCTACGACCTGCTGGCGCCGGTGCTGGGCAAAACACGCGCACGCAAACTGTGTGATGCAATCTGGAACATCGAGAAACTCACGGATGCGCGCAAATTGCGTCCGCTGTTGCAAGCTTGAACCCTGTTGGCCGCAGATAAACGCAGATGAACGCAGATGAAATAAAAAGCAGAAAAAGCATGGTCACAGAGGTCACAGAGGAACAACAAACCCGAACAACGCGATTGATTCCTGCTGTTGGTTTTTCTCTGTGTTCTCTGTGTTCTCTGTGCCCTCTGTGGCTTGTTTTTGCAGCAAGCGTGCAGGCGCAGCCTTACCCGAACAAACCGATACGCATGATCGTGATTTCCGCGCCCGGCGGCAGCACCGATATTCTGTCGCGCACGCTCGGTAAATCGATGACGGAGAACATGGGCCAGACCGTCGTGCTCGACAACAAGCCCGGCGGCGGCATCATAGCCACTGAAACGACTGCGAAGGCGCCGCCCGACGGCTATACGATCCTGATGTCCAACACCAGTCACACGGTACTGCCCAGCCTGCACGCCAAACTGCCGTACGATCCGCTCAAGGATTTCGCGCCTGTGAGTCTCGTTGCGCTTACGCACAGCCTGCTGCTGGTCAATCCGTCGCTGCCGGTCAAGACGGTCAAGGACCTGATCGATCTGGCGAAGACGCAGCCGGGCAAGCTCAATTACGCTTCGGGCACCACCGGCGCGTCCGCGCATTTCGGCGCGGAACTCTTGAAGCTGATGGCCGGCGTCAACATCGTGCAGGTCCCGTACAAAGGAACCGCGGGACAACTCACGGCATTGATCGCGGGCGAAGTGCAGATGAGCTTTGTGACGATGCCCTCAGCGCTGCCGCACGTCACCGCCGGCCGCCTGCGCGTGCTCGCGATCGGCAGCCCCAAGCGCTCGCCCAGTTTGCCCGACGTGCCGACCGTCGCGGAATCGGGTCTGCCCGGATTCGATATCGAGTTTCGCAGGCGCGCTGTTCGTGTTCGGACTGTACTCGGCCCTGATGCCGAAGCGCCCCAAGATCAATCCGCTGTCGCTGATCGCATTCACCACCGGCTTCGGCGCGCTGATGCTGCTGCCGCTGGTGTGGTGGGAAGTCTCCGCCGGCAGCACGCTGATAGTCGATACGCTGACGGTGGCGACAGTGATCTTCGTCGTGATCTTTCCCTCGACACTGGCCTACATTTTCTTCAACCGCGGCATCGAACTGATCGGGCCCAACCGGGCCGCGCCGTTCTTTCATCTGGTGCCGGTGTTCGGCTCGGTGATGGCGATCTTGCTGCTCGGCGAAAAGCCGGAGCTGTTTCATCTGGTCGGCTACGTGCTGGTGCTGGCGGGCATTTTCACCGCATCGCGGCGCGGATCGGCCGGGAAACACCCCGCTTCCTAGTGGAGTGGATTTGACATTCGCGACCCGCCGGCAGCGAGTCCTCAGGCGAATGTCAAATCCAAAACTCCACTAGAAACCTATATTTGCCAGTGGTCCTTTGATTCTAACATTCGCAGGAATGCCTGCTGAAACGGGGTGCGAATGTTAGAATCGGACCACTGACTCGCAATTCGCGAGGACTTCGCGCAATCTCTCTCCCAAGCGAACGGCGCAGGTCACCGCCTCGGTGACATGACGACCGGCGTGTCAAAAAACTGACAGGGCGGAGAGAGCAAACATGGATTTCCTGAGACCAACGACATCGTCAATTGCCAGATCAATGAGCCTGGCACTCGCAGTCACAGCGGGCGTTCTGGCT
>JAIOOZ010000261.1 GCA_021414185.1 Betaproteobacteria bacterium | reverse complement strand
GCCGCCGATGATGACCACGTGCTTGCCGGCCGCCACTAACTCAGGCACGTTGGAGTCGCCCGCGACACGTCTATTCTGCAGCGGCAGAAAATCCATCGCAAACATCACGCCGCTAAGTTCGCGACCGGGCACCGGCAGGTCACGCGGCTGTTCAGCGCCGCCAGCGAGCACGACCGCATCGAATTCGTCGGTTATGGTCGCCGCGTCGAGCGTCGTCGCAGCAGCATTGCCGGCGCCCAGCGGTGCTGTGCCGACGATGTGATTGACTTTGAATTCGACGCCTTCAGCGCGCATTTGTTCGACACGCCGGTCGATCAGCCGTTTTTCCATCTTGAAGTCGGGAATGCCGTAACGCAGCAGACCGCCGATGCGATCGTTTTTCTCGAAGACCACCACCGCGTGCCCGACGCGCGCCAGCTGCTGCGCGCAGGCGAGTCCGGCCGGACCCGAGCCGACGACCGCGATGCGTTTGCCGGTCTTCGCTTTGGCGGGTTGCGGTGTTACCCATTTTTCTTCCCACGCCTTGTCGATAATCGCGTGCTCTATCGACTTGATGCCCACCGCGTCGTTGTTGATGCGCAGGGTGCACGCTTCTTCGCACGGCGCGGGACAGACCCGGCCGGTGAACTCGGGGAAATTGTTGGTCGAGTGCAACGTTTCAATCGCGGTTTTCCAGTCCTGCTTGTAAACAAGATCGTTGAAGTCGGGAATGATGTTGTTGACCGGGCAGCCGCTCATGCAAAATGGAATCCCGCAGTCCATGCAGCGCGCGCCCTGGATCTTCGCTTCTTCGTCGTTCAGATGGTGGACGAATTCCCGATAGTGTTTTTTGCGCGAAGCAGTGTCGTCGCTCGCCTCTTGCAGGCGTTGAAACTCGAGAAACCCGGTGGTTTTGCCCATGCTGTGCGGTCCGCGCGCTTATTGCAGGTTCACGCCGCGGCCTTGCGGCCGGCGGCGGCGAGCTCGGTGAGCGCGCGTTTGTATTCTTTCGGGAACACCTTGACGAAGCGCAGCCGGTAAAGATTCCATTGTTCGAGAATTTCGTATGCCCGGGTGCTGCCGGTATAGCGCGCGTGATTTTCGATCAGGCGCTTCAGGACCACCTCGTCGGCGAGGCCCTGATGCCAGATATCGGGGCTCACTTTGGCCGCTTGCTCGGTCTCCGCCAGCACCGGCTCAAGGTCTATCATGGCTATATTGCAGTAGTCGCCGAACTTGCCCTCTTCGTCGAGCACGTAAGCGATGCCGCCCGACATGCCGGCGGCGAAATTGCGGCCGGTGGCGCCGAGCACGACCACTGTGCCGCCGGTCATGTATTCGCAACCATGGTCGCCAACGCCTTCCACCACTGCGTGGGCCCCGGAGTTACGCACCGCAAAACGTTCTCCCGCGACACCGCGAAAATAGGCTTCGCCGGCGATGGCGCCGTAGAGCACGACGTTGCCGGTAATGATGTTCTGCAAGGGGTTGCCGCGGAACTTAGCCGACGGCTGCACGCTTATGCGTCCGCCCGACAGGCCCTTGCCGCAATAGTCGTTGGTATCACCGATCACGTCGAGCGTGACGCCGTGCGCGAGGAAGGCGCCGAAGCTTTGTCCTGCCGAGCCGGCGAAGCGCACGCGGATGGTGTCGTCGGGCAGACCGTCGTGACCGTAGCGCTGCGCAATCTCGCCCGACAACATGGTGCCGACGGTGCGGTTGATATTGCGGATCGGCATGTCGATGGCGACTTTTTCACCGCGCTCGAGCGCGGGCGCCGCGAGTTCGATCAGCCGGTGATCGAGCGCGCGATCGAGGCCGTGGTCCTGGCTTTCGCAATGCCTGCGCGCGACTTCGGCCGGCATCGGCGCCTGGTAGAAGATCTTCGAGAAATCGAGACCCTTCGCTTTCCAGTGCTCTATGCACTTGCGCGTTTCGAGCAGGTCGGAGCGCCCGATCAGGTCGTCGAACTTGCGGATGCCGAGCTGCGCCATCAGGGCGCGTGCTTCTTCGGCGACGAAAAAGAAATAATTGATGACGTGCTCGGGCTTGCCCTGGAATTTCCGGCGCAGCACCGGGTCCTGCGTGGCGACGCCGACCGGACAGGTGTTTAGATGGCATTTGCGCATCATGATGCAGCCCGAGACGACGAGCGGCGCGGTGGCGAAGCCGAATTCATCTGCACCCAGCAATGCGCCGATGATCACGTCGCGACCGGTTTTCATCTGCCCGTCGGCCTGCACTGCGATGCGGCCGCGTAATCGGTTGAGCACCAGCGTCTGCTGGGTTTCCGCCAGCCCCAGTTCCCACGGCGTGCCGGCGTGCTTGATCGACGACCACGGTGAAGCCCCGGAGCCGCCGTCATGGCCGGATATCGTCACGTGGTCGGCCTTGGCCTTGGTTACGCCGGCGGCCACCGTGCCGACGCCGATCTCTGAAACCAGCTTGACGCTGATTGAC
>JAIOOZ010000260.1 GCA_021414185.1 Betaproteobacteria bacterium | reverse complement strand
GTTTACGGCATCGTCGTCCAGTACGGGCTCGCCAATCTTCTGATCTGCACGTTCATGGCCGGCTGCATCCTGCTCGCGATGGGCGTGCTGCATCTTGGGGCGCTCATCAAGTTCATCCCGCTGCCGGTGATCATCGGGTTTACCAACGGCATCGCGGTGCTGATCTTCCTGTCGCAGATCAAGGATTTCCTCGGACTCCAGACCGGGCCCCTGCCCGCCGAATTCTTTGCGCAAATCCGCGCGCTCGGTTCGGCGCTGCACACCCTGAACTGGCCAACGCTGGCGGTCGCTTCCGCATCGTTGCTGCTGATTGCCGCGTGGCCCAGCAAGTGGGGCAAGCGTGTGCCCGGTCCCGTTGTGGTGCTGCTGCTCGGCGGGCTCGCTTCGGCGTTGTTCAACCTGCCGGTCGAAACCATCGGCAGCAAGTTCGGCGGCATTCCGCAGACCCTGCCACAATTCAAGGCGCCCGGCCTCAGCCTCGATCACCTGCGCTACCTGATCGTGCCGGCCATCACCATTGCGCTGCTTGGCGCGATCGAATCGCTGCTGTGCGCGGTGGTCGCCGACGGCATGATCAAGGACAAGCACGACGCAAACCAGGAACTGATCGCGCAGGGCATCGCCAACATCGTGACGCCGTTTTTCGGCGGCATCCCCGCTACCGGCGCCATCGCGCGCACCAGCGTCAACATCCGCAATGGCGGGCGCACGCCCGTGGCCGGCATGATCCACGCGGTGGTCTTGCTGCTGATAGTTCTCGTCGCCGCGCCGCTGGCGAAATACATTCCGCTCGCCTGCATGTCAGCCATTCTCATCATGGTGGCAGTGCGCATGGGCGACTGGAGCGAATTCAAAACCATGCCGCGCTACTCGCCGGGCCGCACCGGCACCCTGCTCTCGACCTTCATCCTCACCGTCGTGTTCGACCTGACGATCGCGGTGCAGGTCGGCATCCTGTGGGCATCACTGCTGCTGATCCGGCGCATGGCGCAAGTTACCGTGGTGGCACGTGCCCGGCATACCGAAAATGTTCCCGCCGGAGTCGCCGTATATGAAGCGAGCGGCGCACTGTTCTTTGGCGCCGCGGACACGCTGGAAGTGTTGTCGCGCGCCCACGACCACGGACTCAAGACCTTGGTCCTCGATCTGGACCACGTGATCTACATGGATTCCACGGCGGCCCACACGCTGGAAATGGTGCGCTACGAACTGCAGGCGCGCGGCCTCAACCTGCTGGTATGCAGCGCGCACCAGCAGCCGGCGTCGATGATCCGGCAATCGGGCCTGCTCGACATGCTGGGCGCGGATCTGCTGACCGATCGTGCCGCGGCGCTGATGCGCGCGCAGAACATTGGTGCTGCCGCCTGAACTAAGGGCGAATGTACGACCAGCCCTGCTGCTGTTTGACCATCAACTCGACCACGCCGGCTTTGACATATCCGATGTTGGGCAGCATGTCGGCCTTGCTCACCTTGGTATTGGTCATGGTGTTTTCGCACGCCATGATTTTGACGCCCTGGCCGAGCGCGTCACCGACGCGCGCCGATACCGCCGAGTCGAGCTTCAACATGTTGAGCCCGGGGCCGTAGGTGACGACTTCGATTTCGACGCTGTCCTTGCCAAGGTCCTGCTGAATATTGCGCACGTTGTTGAGCGCGAGGTTCCATTTCGCCGGGTCGTTGTCGCTGACCTGGAATATGACCTTGTGTTTGACCGCGGCACCCGGCACGGTGTCGGCCGCCAATGCCGGCAGCAAACCCGGCGCGGACAACAAAGCGGCGCATGTCAGCGCGCGTAAAATGCGGTTCATAAATTTCTCCTCATGGCATTAAAATCACTGCGTGCCGCCATTCTAGACCTCCCGCGGGATTTTCACCGGCAGCCATGACGCCATCCACGACTATCGTCAAACACCTCGTCATCACCGGCCGCGTGCAGGGCGTGGGCTACCGGCACTTCATGAGCCGCACTGCGCACGACCTGCATGTCACCGGCTGGGTGCGCAATCGTCATGACGGCAGCGTCGAAGCCGTGCTTGCCGGCACGTCCGAGGCAGTCCACGCCATGATAGAACGCGCCCGCCACGGGCCGCAGCATGCGACGGTGACCAACATCAGGATTGCGGACGCACACGGCAGCTTCGAGCGCTTCGATACCCTGCCGACCGTATAATGGACTGCCCGCGATACGGCCTTGGCCGCGCGGGCACATTTCAACTACTCAACCAGCGGGGAGCACCGTGAAACTATTTTTCAACAATGCATCACCGTTCGTGCGCAAAGTGCGCGTGTTTGCGCGCGAAACGGGCCTGGACGGAAAAATCGAGGAAATCACCACCATGGTGTCGCCCGTGCAGGAAAACGCGAGCCTGGCACTGGCCAACCCGCTGAAAAAAATTCCCGCGCTGTCGCTCGACGACGGCACCGCGGTATTCGATTCACCCGTCATCTGTGAATACCTCGACAGCCTGCATGCGGGCCGCAAGCTGTTTCCGGCCGCCGGCCCCGCGCGCTGGACCGCGCTCAAGTTGCAGGCGACCGGCGACGGCATCCTCGATGCCGGCATCCTGTGCCGCTATGAAATGGCCGTGCGTCCCAAGGAGTTCCAGTGGACGGGCTGGGTAGAAGGCCAGAAAACCAAGTGGCGCGGCGGGCTCGACCTGCTGGAACGCGAAGCCGCCACGCTCGAAGGCGAGCCGACCATCGGCAACATTACCGTCGCCTGCACGCTGGGCTGGCTGGATTTTCGTTACGGCGACG
The DNA here is from genome assembly GCA_021414185.1 of Betaproteobacteria bacterium. GTDB lineage: Bacteria > Pseudomonadota > Gammaproteobacteria > Burkholderiales > SG8-41 > PALSA-1004. Next base: position 4,860 of record JAIOOZ010000260.1, on the reverse strand, counting down.
ACGACTGGCGCAAAAACCGGCCCGCTCTCACGCGCTGGTACGAGAAGTTTTCCGCGCGTCCTTCGATGAAAGCGACAATGCCAAGCGCCTGAGGCTGCGGTGAGGGGTGAGGAGTGAAGCGTGAGGATTCAGGCCTCAGCTTTCACCCCTCACTCTTCACTCCTCACTCCTCACCCCTCACTCAGTTATATACGATCCTGACGTTCGGCTCGCTCAGCCACGCAGACAGGGATTGCAGCAGGTTGTCGTGCAGGCTGATGCGCCAGTCTTCGCCCAATTCGATTTCGCAGCTTGCCGTGCGGTTGTGATAAACAATCGAGACCGGGCACGGGCCGTTGCGATATGGGCCCAGCAATTCCTTCAGTTTTTGCGCCGACGACTGGCCGTTGCATGTGAGACGCACGCCGCGTGCGAATTTGTTGCGCGCGGCGCTGAGATCGTAGACTTTTTCCGCAGAGATGCGGGTAAACGACGTTTCCGGTTCGTCACCACCGCCGCTGCGCGTGATGTTGCGCACTTTAACTTCCAGCACCAGCACCGCGTCCTCGACGATGATGTTGCGGTACTGATCGAATGTCTCGCCGTAAATGACCACTTCCTGCGTGGCGTTGCCGTCGCTGAACGTAACGATTGCCATGCGGGACTGCTGCGTTTTCATGAAGCGCACCGACTCCACGACACCGGCGATCGTCTGCAAAGGCGCGCTGTTGGCATAACCCTGGCTCGGCGTCAGGCGGTCGAGCGTCGTGCGCACGAACTGTCCGATTTCGTCCCGATACGCCGTGTATGGATGCCCTGAAAGGTAATAGCCGAGCGCGACTTTTTCCTCTTTCAGCTGCGTGCGCTGGTTCCAGCGCGGCGCTTCCACCAGGGCGGGACGCGCGTGCTCCGCGGCATCCGCGCCGCCGAACAGACTCACCTGCTGCGCATTGCGCTCGGCCTGCTCCGCCGCCCCCAATGCGATACCGACCGATGCAAGCAGGCGCGCGCGATGATCGTCGATCGCATCGAAAGCGCCGCCGCGGATCAGCGCTTCGATCACGCGCCGGTTGACGATGCGCTTGTCGACGCGTTCGCACAGGTCGAACAGGTCCTTGAACGGCCCGCTTTTTTCGCGCGCGGCGACGATGGCCGCGATCGCCGATTCGCCGGTACCCTTGATCGAGCCCAGCCCGTAACTGATGGTGGTGGTGTCGAGCGGCACGAAACGGTATTCGCCGCGGTTGACGTCGGGCGGCAGCACCTTGATTCCGTTGATGCGCACATCCTCGTAAAACTGCTTGACCTTGTCGGTATCGTCCGCGGCTGCAGACAAGTTGGCCGCCATGAACGCGGCGGCGTGATGCGCTTTGAAATACGCGGTCTGGTAAGCCACCAGCGCATACGCGGCGGCGTGCGACTTGTTGAAGCCGTAGCCCGCGAACTTTTCCATCAGGTCGAAAAGTTCGTCGGCCTTCTCTTCTTTGAGCCCGCTCTTGCCGGCGCCCTCGCGGAAAATGCTGCGCTGCTGCGCCATTTCCTCGGGCTTCTTTTTGCCCATCGCGCGGCGCAACAGGTCGGCGCCGCCCAGGCTGTAGTCGCCGACCAACTGCGCCATCTGCATCACCTGCTCCTGGTACACCATGATGCCGTAGGTTTCCGCGAGCACCGACTTCACGCGCGGGTCGGGATATTCGAAAGGCTTGCCGTGTTTGCGCGCAATGAAATCGGGAATCAGGTCCATCGGGCCCGGCCGGTACAGCGCAACCAGCGCGATGATGTCCTCGAAACGGTCGGGCCGCGCCTGCTTGAGCAGATCGCGCATGCCGCGCGATTCAAACTGGAACACCGCGGTGGTCTTCGCAGTCGAAAAAATCCGGTACGCTTCGACATCGTCGAGCGGTATCGATTCCAGCGCCACCGTCGACGCCGGGTCGAGACGCTTGATGTAGCGCAGTGTCCAGTCGAGTATGGTCAGCGTCGTCAGACCAAGGAAGTCGAACTTCACCAGCCCCACCGCTTCGACGTCTTTCATGTCGAACTGCGACACCACGCTGGTCGAGCCTTCCGCCGCGTAGAGCGGGCAGAAATCCGTCAACTTGCCCGGCGCAATCAGCACGCCGCCCGCGTGCATGCCGACGTTGCGCGTCATGCCCTCGAGACGCTCCGCCAATTCGAGCAGTTCGCGCACTTCTTCTTCCTGCGCTTCGCGCTGGTTGATCAGCGGCTCGACTTCGCGCGCGTAAATCGTCTGATCGTCTTTCGGATCGGTGCGTCGGCGCAGCGTGATATGCCGTCCGGGCTGGAACGGGATGAGCTTGGCGATCTGGTCGCAGAAGTTGTAACCCAGGTCGAGCACGCGCCCGACGTCGCGCACCACCGCTTTCGCGGCCATGGTGCCGAAGGTGACGATCTGCGACACACTGTCGGTGCTGTATTTATGCCGCACGTATTCGATCACGCGGTCGCGGCCGTCCTGGCAGAAATCGATATCGAAGTCGGGCATCGACACGCGCTCGGGATTGAGAAAGCGCTCGAACAGCAGGTTGTAGCGCAGCGGATCGAGATCGGTGATGCCCAGCGAGTAAGCAACCAGCGACCCCGCGCCCGAGCCGCGCCCGGGCCCGACCGGCACGCCGTTCGACTTCGCCCAGTTGATGAAATCGGCGACGATCAGGAAGTAGCCGGCGAAACCCATTTGCAGAATGGTCTTGATTTCGAATTCGAGCCTTTGTTGATAGATGGGCAGCTTCTCAGCGCGCAGCGCGGCATCCGCATAAAGCTGTTCGAGACGGCGCGCCAGGCCTTCCTGCGCGCGGCTGCGCAGATAGTCGTCGAGACTTTCCTGGTTCGGCGTGGGGAAAGGCGGCAGTTTCGATTTGCCGAGTTCAAGCGTCAGGTTGCAGCGTTTGGCGATTTCGACACTGTTGGCGAGCGCCTGCGGAACGTCGGCGAACAGTTCCGCCATTTCAGCCTGCGTCTTGAAATACTGATCGGCGCCGAAATGCCGCGGGCGGCGCTGGTCGGCGAGCACGTAGCCTTCAGCGATGCAGACGCGCGCCTCGTGCGCGCGGAAATCGTCGGCGTGAATGAACTGCACGGGATGCGTCGCCACCACCGGCAACTTCAACTCGGAAGCGATTTGCAGCGTCTGCTGCACGCAGCTTTCGACCTGCCCCACCGCCTGCGGCCGCTGCAGCTCGAGATAGTAACGTTGCGGAAAAATCTTTGACCACGCGCGCGCCGCCGCGGCAGCCTGCTTGTAATTGCCGGCCAGCAGCGCGGCGCCGACGTCGCCGTGGTGCGCGCCGGACAACGCGATCAGGCCGTCGCCCGCGGGGGCTGCAAACCACTCTTTTTTTAGTTCGGCACGCCCGCGGTACTGGTTGGCGCGGTAGGCGCGCGTCAGCAACTCGCTCAGATTGCGGTAGCCCACGCGCGACTGGCACAGGATCAGCAGGCGGTGCGGCTTGTCGCGGTCGGTTTCGTTTTCCAGCCACACGTCGCAGCCAATCACCGGCTTGAGGCCCGCGCCGCGCGCGGCCTGGTAGAACTTCACCATGCCGAACACATTGGCAAGGTCGGTAAGCGCCAACGCCGGCATGCCATTCGCGACCGCCGCAGCGACTGCATCGTCGAGACGGACTATGCCGTCGCTCACCGAGTACTCGCTGTGCAGGCGCAGGTGAACGAAAGACGGCGTAGACATGCCGGCTATTTTATCCCGTTCGACGACTGCGGGCAGCGGAACGATTTCCCTTGACAGCCTGTCCAATCGTCGCCAGATTGCAAATTGTTAGGGCCATAAAATCAAGGCTGAACGTGAGGCGACCCATGCGACTGATAAAACGTATTTTCCTTTTGCTGACATTCGCGCTGGCGGCGACGTCGGTGCAGGCGCAAGCCGTGTTTCGCTCGGTTATGCCGAACGGCAAAATCGTCTACGGCAACAAGCCGGAACCCGGCGCGAAGGAATCCAAGCAGGTCAATCTGGCGCCGCTGAACATTTCCACGCCGACACCGGCTGGCTCGTCAGGCGCCGCAGACGGGGCGCCCCCACCCGGAAACAACGCCGCTGAAATCGCGGCGGCGCGGCAAAACCTGGAAGCAGCGCAAAAAGCTCTCGAGGCCGGACGCGAAGTACGGGAAGGCGATCGCACCGCCATCGCCAGCAAAGGCGGCGCAACCAACTCGCGGCTGAACGACTCGTACCTGCAACGCGTGAAGCAACTCGAAGACGCGGTCGCCGCAGCCCAGTCGCAACTGCAAGAAGCCCAACGCGCCGCGCCGCGTTGATCAGGTGGCATTGGCCACCTGACGAGAGGCGAAAAATCTTCAGTCAGCTCGCCTCTCACGCCTCTCGCCTCTCGTTCATCAATACACGCGCGACACCCGATAGCCGTCGCGCGCGAGCAGGCTCAAAAGGCCTTTGTCGCCATACAGGTGCAAAGCACCGACCGCCACGAAAGCCGCACCTGCTTTCAACTGCGGCTGCATGCGCTCTGCCATGCGCGTATTGCGGTCGTAAAGCAGGCGCTGATCGAACACCTGTTTTAACGGCTTTAATTCCGGACGCCGCTCGGCTTCCGCCTCCCCGATTTGCCACATCTGGCCCAGATCGCGCTGTAAATACGCCTGCACCAGTTTCTCAGTCTGCGCCTTCAGTTCATGGTGGGTTTCGACGGCGTGCTTGAGCAGCGCGATCTGTTCCGCTTCCGACATGTGCTCGAATGCCGCGACCTGTTCGTCGACGCTTTCCAGATAGCTGAGCGGCTTGCCCTGCTGCGATGCCATGCGCTGCAGCATGAAATCGAGCACGTCTTCCATTTTCTGTTGCGGCATCTGCAGCAGCAGCACCATCGCCCACGGTTTGAACATGCG
>JAIOOZ010000643.1 GCA_021414185.1 Betaproteobacteria bacterium | reverse complement strand
GATTCAGCAAATCGTGATGGGCACGCGGGGCGCCGGCGCGGTGGCCAACATGGTGCTCGGCTCCGTCGCCACCAAGGTGCTGCATCTGGTCGAGGTGCCGGTGTTGCTGGTGAAGTGACCGGGCGGAAGCAAACCCGGATTTTTGGATCTGATTCTTGGTTCTTGAAGGCGGTTAAGGTGGGTCGCAGGTGAATTAAGCAAGAAGTGTGGTGTCCTAAAAAACTAGCGCGCAAAAACTGGCGGTTCAGTGGCGCTTTAGACCTTACCTATTAGGAGGATTGCATGAACAGATTCGGGATATCGCGTTTCGTAGTCGGGTTGTTGCCGGCAGTAATGGCGATGGTTGTCGTTCCCGCATGGGGCGCCGGCTGGGAGCCGTCCAAACCGGTCGAGTTCGTGGTGCCGGCAGGCACTGGCGGCGGTGCCGATCAAATGGCGCGGCTCTTGCAGGGCGTGATTTCCAAGAGCCATCAAGGAAGCCAAAGGCGATCCGCACAAGATCATCATCACGCTGTCCAATCTCTTTACCACCCCGCTTGCCACCGGCGTGCCGTTCAACTGGAAGGACATGACGCCGGTCGCGATGCTCGCACTCGACCAGTTCGTGCTGTGGGTCAATGCGGAGACGCCGTACAAGACCGCCAAGGAGTATCTCAACGCGGTGAAAGCCGGCGGCGCGAACAAGTTCAAGATGGGCGGCACCGGCTCCAAGCAGGAAGACCAGATCATCACGGTCGCCATTGAAAAAGCCGCCGGCGTCAAATTCACCTACATACCGTTCAAGGGCGGCGGCGACGTGGCGGTGCAGCTGGTCGGCAAGCACATCGATTCGAGCGTTAATAATCCGATCGAGGCAGTGGCGCAATGGCGCGCGGGCAAACTGCGGCCGTTGTGCGTGATGGACGACGAACGCATGCCGTACAAGACCAAGGTCACCGACACCATGTCGTGGAACGACATACCGAGTTGCAAGCAGTCGGGGGTCGACGTCGATTACCTGATGCTGCGCGGCATTTTCATGCCCGGCGGCGCCAGCAAGGAGCAGGTCGACTATTACGTCGATCTCTTCAAGCGGGTGCGCGAGACCGCGGACTGGAAAAAATTCATGGAAGACGGGGCGTTCAACACGACGTTCATGAGCGGCGCGGAATATACGAAGTGGGTCGAGAAGGCCGAGAAAACCCATCACGAGTTGATGCGTGAGGCAGGCTTCCTGGCCAAACCGTGAATCCGCTGGCGACGAGCGCGCAGCCGTCTCGGTACGCACGATGGAACTCGCAGTTGCCATCGTGCTGTTCACGGTCGGCGCCATCGTGGTTTACGACAGCTACCGTCTGGGTTCGAAATGGGGCAGCGATGGTCCGCAGTCCGGTTACTTCCCGTTTTATATCGGGCTCCTGATCTGCATTTCGAGCATCATTAATTTCGTACAGGCCTGGCTGGCGAGGGCGGGCAGCAGCGAGGCATTCGTCTTATGGGGGCCGTTCAAGCTGGTGCTGACGGTGCTGGTTCCGGCGGTGGTGTACGTGCTCGGCGTCAAGTACCTGGGGCTCTACGTGGCTTCCGCCATTTATATCGCGATATTCATGGCGTGGCTGGGCAAATATTCCTGGCTTAAAAGCGTGGTCGTCGGCCTGGCGGTCAACGCCAGTTTTTTCCTGATGTTCGAGGTGTGGTTCAAAGTGCCGTTGTTCAAAGGCGACCTCGATCCTTTGCGTTTCCTCGGTTATTAGCATGCAGGCAACGCGAGACGGGACATTGCGGATGGAGGCGGGGTGGTAGAACTCAGCGCACTGTTCCACGGCTTCGCGGTCGTGCTCACCCCGTTCAATCTGTTGCTGATGATGATCGGCATCGTGCTGGGCGTGATCATCGGCGTGCTGCCGGGCCTGGGCGGCGCCAACGGTGTGGCCATCCTGCTGCCGCTCACCTTCACGATGCCGCCGACGTCCGCGATCATCATGCTGTCGTGCATCTACTGGGGCGCTCTGTTCGGCGGCGCCATCACTTCGATACTGTTCAACATACCCGGCGAGCCGTGGTCGGTCGCCACCACCTTCGACGGCTACCCGATGGCGCAGCAGGGACGCGCCGGCGAAGCGCTGACGGCGGCGTTCACGTCATCTTTCGTCGGCGCCCTGGTTGCCGTCGTGATGATCACGTTTTTGGCGCCGTTGGTCGCACAGTTTGCGCTGCAATTCGGGCCACCCGAGTTTTTCTCGGTTTACCTGCTGACGTTCTGCAGCTTCATCGGCATGGGCAAGGGCTCGCCGTTCAAGACGCTCGCGGCGATGACGCTGGGTTTCGCGCTGGCCGCCGTCGGCATGGATACGGTCACCGGCCAGTTGCGCCTGATTTTCGGTTTTACCGATCTCATGCGCGGCTTCGATTTCCTGATTGCGGTGATCGGCCTGTTCGGCATCGGCGAAATCCTGCTGTCGATGGAGGAAGGGCTTTCGTTCACCGGCAAGAGCGCCAAGATTGATCCCAAGATCGTGCTCGAAACCTGGAAAAAACTACCGCGCTACTGGCTCACATCTTTGCGCAGTTGCCTTATCGGCTGCTGGATGGGTATTACGCCCGGCGGGGCGACGCCTGCGTCGTTCATGAGTTACGGCGTGGCCAAGCGCATGTCGAAGAACGGCGAAAAGTTCGGCACCGGTCAAATCGAAGGCGTGATCGCGCCCGAGACCGCGGCGCACGCCGCGGGCACCAGCGCGCTCTTGCCGATGCTGGCGTTGGGCATACCCGGCTCGCCGACTGCCGCAGTGCTGCTGGGCGGCTTGCTGATCTGGGGCCTGCAGCCGGGGCCGCTGCTGTTCGTCGAGCAGAAGGACTTCGTGTGGGGGCTCATCGCCAGCATGTACCTCGGCAATCTTGCCGGCCTCATCATCGTGCTCACCTGCGTGCCGTTGTTTGCGGCGATTCTGCGCATCCCGTTCTCCATCATCGCGCCGGTGATCATCGTGATCTGCGCCATCGGCGCCTACACCGTGCACAACGCGATGCTCGATATCTGGTTCATGCTGTTGTTCGGTGTGATCGGCTATGTGTTCAAGAAACTCGATTACCCCTTGGCACCCCTGGTGCTGGCGCTGGTGCTGGGCGACCGTGCCGAAGACTCGTTCCGCCAGTCTATGCTCATATCGCAGGGCGAAATGAGCGTGTTCTTCTCGAACTGGCTGGTCGGCGGCATCACGGCGCTGTCGCTGGTGATGCTGTTCTGGCCGCTGCTGTCGACGCTGCTGGCGCGGCTGCGCGCCGCCTAGCCCTTCCCGCGGTTTTCGCCGCGGCACCCGTACAAACACCGGCAGGCTTAGAATAAGCCTGCACGGGCTGGCTGCGTTCCGATGTACGCGCGGCGCGGGTCTTGGCAAGTCCTAACGAGCTGGGGTGGTGATGGGGGAACATCCACAACGCGGCGCACCAGGCTTCAACAACCATCATTGGTGGCAGCTCGCGCTCGGCATCGTGTGCATGGTGATGGTGGCCAACTTGCAGTACGGCTGGTCGCTGTTCATCAACCCGCTCGACGCGAAATTCCAGTGGGGCCGGGCCGCAATCCAGCTCGCGTTCACGATTTTCGTGCTGAGCGAAACCTGGCTCATGCCGCTCGCAGGCTATCTTGCCGACCGCTTCGGCGCGCGGCCGGTGGTGATGGCCGGTGGTCTATTGGTGGGCGCCTCCTGGAGTCTGAACGCATTCGCCGATTCGTTGGCCGTGCTTTATTTCAGCGCTGCTGTGGGCGGCATCGGCGCCGGTGCGGTCTACAGCGCCTGCATAGGCAACGCACTCAAGTGGTTTTCATCTCAGCGCGGCCTGGCTGTCGGCTTGACTGCGGCCGGCTTCGGCACCATCTCGGCGGCGACTGTCCTGCCCATGCGCGCGGTCATACAGTCACAAGGTTATGAGAATGCGTTTTTGTACTTCGGTCTCGGCCAGGGCCTGATCGTGTGTCTGGCGGCGTGGGGCATCAGGCAGCCCGCTGCCGGTGAAATCAAATCGGACATTGTTCGCGCACTCCAAAGTTCGCGCGATTACCGTCCGCTCGAAGTATTAAAGGCGCCGGTGTTCTGGGTCATGTACCTGATGTTTTTTCTGGTCGCGGCGGCAGGCGTGATGGCGATCATGCAACTCGCGCCGATCGCCAAGGAATACAAAGTGGCGAACGAGCCGGCGTCCATCCTCGCCCTCACGTTGCCTGCGCTGACGTTTGCGCTGGCGATCGATCGCGTGTTCAGCGGTCTCACGCGGCCGTTTTTCGGCTGGGTGTCGGACCGCATCGGCCGCGAGCATGCGATGGGTATCGCGTTCGCCATCGAAGCGGCCGCCATCGTTGCGCTCCCGCAGCTCGGCCATGACCCGCTGCTGTTCGTGCTGCTGACCGGGCTCATCTTTTTTGCGTGGGGCGAAATCTACAGCCTGTTTCCGGCCGCCTGCGCCGATTCGTTCGGCACCCGCTATGCGGCCACCCATGCCGGTTTGCTGTTCACCGCAAAAGGCATGGCGACGCTGCTGGTGCTGGCGGCAATCGCGGTATTGCCGCCGACCGGGAGCTGGCACGCGCTTTTTTACGGCGCGGCGGCGATGAACGTGGTGGCGTCGGTACTGGCCTTGCTGGTATTGAAACCGCTGCGCGCGCGGCAATTTGCTGCGGACGGCCTGCGCCGCTAGCGCGCGGCCGGTACGGTAATCATTTCGAGTTTTGCGAGTTCAACTTCGGCCGCCAGCAGTCCGTAGGTGAACGCGAGCAGCGCCAGGATCGCCAGCACCCGTTGCGCTATGTATAAAAGCGCGTTGCCGACGACTGCTGTCTGCCGGGCCAGACGGGAATCGTGTATTGCGTATTGGCCGACCTGTTCCATGCTGCCTCCCATTCGCGCTGATGTTGGAAAAACGTCCGTCGTTTGCGTGTAGCCATTGTTGACGGCAGCACCGGCGAGCGGAATACGCTCGAAGGCCTAGGTCGCGGGTAAGGTCGGCGGGGCAGTGGAACGAAGTTGCGAGTGTGCCGCGGTGACGATGCGTCGCGGCGGCGGCCTATGACCTAGGTCATAGCGCGGAAAAACGCTTATATCTTGCCGCGTTTTTTCAGGCGGGAAAGGGTTTCCGGCGACAGATTCAGGTAAGCCGCGAGTTCTTTCTTCGGCAGGCGCTCGACCAGAGCCGCGTGCTTGCGCATGAAGCGCGCCACGCGGCCGGGTGCGTCGAGCAGATGCAGAGTGATGGTATGCGCCATCACTTCGCTCATCAGTTTCATGACTTCGAATTCGAACCCGCTCTTGATAACCGGGTGCCGTTCCATGAACGCGCTCCAGTCTTCCATCGACAGCCGCGCGGTGCGCGCGCGCGTAACGGCGCGGATCGAGTATGGGATGGGTGTCTTAAGGCGCCATGCAGCATAGCTGGTGTCGATCTCGGTTTCGGCGGCAAAGCGCAGGATCATTTCCTTGCCGGCCGGCGTCGAGACGACGCGCTTCAAGACGCCGTCGAGGATGAAATACTGCTGCATCGAAGAGTCGCCCTGGCTTTCCAGCTGCGCGCCCTTTGCGTAATCGGTAATCTCCAGCAGCGGCTCGAGTGCTTCCCACTGCTCGCGCGTCATCGCGCGCAGCACGAGGTTCTGGCGCAATTGCAGGCGCACGATTTTAGCTTCGGGATGGCGGGCAAGGGCGGTCATAGGGCGGGGCGCTACGTGAGGGCCTGTGAGCCGCGGCATGATTGCCGACGAGCGCGGAAGTATACCAAAACGGCAAATATTGACCGTGGTCAAGGCTGCCGGGTTGGCGACTGCATATATTTGAAACCCCTCAAAAAAACATAATTTTCGGGCGCAGCAGCAGCCACCCACCAAGGAGATTTCGATGGACACGGTCACCGACAGCAAAGACAAGGGCGTTGCCACCGGACAGGAAATGACCGACGGTTTTAACCTGCTCATCGATGCCCTCAAGTTGAACGGCATCGACACGATTTTCGGTCTGCCCGGCATCCCGATCACCGACCTCACCCGCAAAGCACAGGCCGCGGGCCTGCGCATGCTGTCGTTCCGTCATGAGCAGAACGCCGGCTACGCCGCGTCGATCGCCGGCTTTCTCACGCAGAAACCTGGGATCTGCCTGACGGTGTCGGCCCCGGGCTTTCTCAATGGTCTCAATGCGCTTGCCCACGCCACCGTCAACTGCTTTCCGATGATCCTCATCAGCGGCTCGAGCGAGCGCGAGATCGTCGACCTGCAGCAGGGCGACTACGAAGAAATGGATCAGCTGGCCATCGCCAAGCCGGTCGCCAAGGCCGCGTTTCGCGTGCTGCATGCCGACGACATCGGTGTCGGCCTCGCGCGCGCGATCCGCGCCGCCGTGTCGGGGCGTCCGGGTGGCGTCTACCTCGACCTGCCGGCGAAACTGTTCGCGCAGAGTATCGACGCTGAACGCGGCAGAAAAACGCTCATCAAGGTCGTCGATCCGGCGCCGCAGCAGATTCCCGCACCCGACGCAGTCAAGCGCGCGCTCGACTTGCTGAAAGGGGCGAAGAAGCCGCTGATCATCCTCGGCAAGGGCGCCGCCTACGCGCAAGCCGATGCAGATATCAAGGCGTTGGTGGAAAAAACCGGCATCCCGTACCTCTCGATGTCGATGGCGAAGGGCTTGCTGCCGGACACGCACGAGCAGTCTGCGTCCGCGGCGCGCTCCTTCGTTCTGCCGGGGGCCGATGTGGTGATGCTGATCGGCGCGCGCCTCAACTGGTTACTGTCGCATGGCAAGGGCAAAACCTGGGGCGGCAAGGGCCACAAGGACTGGGGTGGCCAGAAGTTCGTCCAGATCGACATCTCGCCGCAGGAAGCCGACAGCAACGTGCGCATCGACGCGCCGGTGGTGGGAGACATCCGGTCTTGCGTGTCGGCGCTGCTGGCCGGCATGGGGTCGAACTGGCCGAAGCCGCCGGCCGACTGGCTGAACGCGATTAACGAGAAGAAGACGACCAACATCGCGAAGATGGCCGAGACGCTGGCGAAGGACCCGTCGCCGATGAACTTCCACAGCGCGCTCAACGTGGTGCGCGACATCGTCAAAGCAAATCCGGACGCGATGCTCGTCAACGAGGGTGCAAACGCGCTCGATTTCACGCGCAGCATCGTCGACATGTACAAGCCGCGCAAGCGCATCGATGTCGGCACCTGGGGCATCATGGGCGTCGGCATGGGCTATTGCGTGGCGGCCGCCGTGGTGACCAGGCAGCAGGTGATCGCGATCGAAGGCGACAGCGCGTTCGGTTTCTCCGGCATGGAAGTCGAGACCATCTGCCGCTACAACCTGCCGGTTTGCATCGTGATCATGAACAACAACGGCGTCTATAAAGGCACCGACGTCAACCTGGCGGGCGGTCCCGACGTGGCGCCCACCGTGTTCGTCAAGGGCGCGCGCTACGACAAAATAATTGAAGCGTTCGGCGGCGTCGGCGCGCATGTCACGACGCCTGCCGAACTGCGCAAGGCGATGGAAGAAGCCGTGCGCTCGAAGAAGCCCACGCTCATCAATGCCGTCATCGATGAAAACGCCGGCACCGAAAGCGGCCGCATCACGAGCCTGAATCCGCAAAGCGCGAAAAAGAAATAGCGCTTCGAGCGGACGCGAGAAGCGTTAGAAAAAAATGGATTTCGGGGTGCGCCGCTCAAGCGGGCGTCCCGACGAACGGACGTTGGCGCCGTTCACGGTCCGCCGGGAAACTGTATCGAGAGGAAGATCATGGAAGCATTGAAGGGCGTTCGAATACTGGATATGACGCATGTCCAGGCAGGGCCAACGTGTTCGCAACTGCTGGCGTGGATGGGCGCGGATGTCATCAAGTTCGAGAACCCCGTCGGCGATGCGACGCGCGGCCAGTTGCGCGATGTGCCCAAGGCCGACAGCCTCTACTTCACGATGCTGAACTGCAACAAGCGCTCGATCACCGTGAACATGAAGAGCGCCGAAGGCAAGCAGGTGTTCGTGGATCTGCTGAAGAAGTGCGACATCATCATGGAGAACTTCGGCCCCGGCGTGCTCGACCGCTTCGGTTTCACCTGGGAGAAAATCCACGAGATCAACCCGAAGATCGTGATGGGATCGATCAAGGGTTTCGGCTCCACCGGCCCGTATTCCGATTTCAAGGCTTACGAAAACGTGGCGCAGGCGATGGGCGGCGCGATGAGCACCACCGGTGTTCCGGACGGCCCGCCGTTTGTCACCGGCGCGCAGATCGGCGACTCGGGCACCGGCCTGCACCTCGCGATCGGCCTGCTCGCGGCGCTGCGGCACGCGGAAAAAACGGGACAGGGGCAGTACGTCGAAGTGGCAATGATGGACGGCGTGATGAACCTGTGCCGCGTCAAATTCCGCGACCACCAGCGGCTCAACCACGGCGGGCTGCCCGAGTATTCGGTGCCGACTTATCAGAACATGGGCGACGTGCCGCGCGCCGGTAATGACTCTGGTGGCGGGCAGCTTGGCAACGCCATCCACTGCAAGCCGCACGGCCCCAATGACTGGCTCTACGTCGTGGTGCAGGAGGCCGTCTGGGACGGCCTCGCGAAGCGTATCGGCCCGGACGTCGGCATGCCCGACATGGCGGCAAATCCGCAGCTTGCCACCATCAGCGAGCGGCGCAAGAACCAGCAGCTGATGTGGACGCTGATCAACAAGTTCGCTGAGAATTACACCAAGCGTGAACTGATGGCGATCCTGAATCCACTGGATGTGCCCTGCGGCCCGATCATGAGCACCACCGACCTCGCCAATGACGAGCACGTGCGTGGCCGCGACATGTGGGTCGAACTCGACCATCCCCAGCGCGGCAAGTGGTTCAACGTCGGCATGCCGATCAAGTTGTCGGCGTCGCCCGCGGTGATCAAACGCTCACCGACGCTCGGCGAGCACACCGAAGAGATTCTCAAAGAGGTGCTCGGTCTGAGCGATGCCGAGATTGCGACCAAAAAACAGGCCGGCGCTTTTTCGATGCCGCCGAAAACGAAATAGCGGAGGCACCATGAAAATCGCGATCATCGGACAGCAGGACTTCGGAAAAGCAGTATTGGAGGCATTTCTCGCGCGCGGCGACACGGTTGCAGCCGTGTTTTGCGCGCCCGAGAAGGAAGGCGCGCGGCCCGACGTATTGCGCGTGGCGGCGCAGGAAAAAGGCATCACGGTCCACCAGTTCAAATCGCTGCGCGCACCCGAAGCGGCGCAGGCGATGAAAGAGGCCGACGTCGAAATCGGCATCATGGCCTTCGTGCTGCAATTTGCGCCGCAGGAATTCGTCAATATTCCGCGCCACGGCACCATCCAGTACCACCCCTCGTTGCTGCCCAAGTTCCGCGGCCCCAGTTCGATCAACTGGCCGATCATTAAAGGCGAAACCGAGACAGGATTGACCATATTTCGTCCGTCGGACGGTCTTGACGAGGGCGCAGTCATCCTGCAGAAAAAGACGCCGGTCAGCGCGGACGATACTCTGGGCACGGTGTATTTCGACCGCTTGTTCCCGCAGGGCGTGAGCGCAATGGTGGAAGCAGCGGATCTGGTCGTCGCCGGCAAGCACCAGGAAATCGTGCAGGACGAGGCGCAGGCGAGTTACGAAGGCTGGTGCCGCGGCGCCGAGGCGAAAATAGACTGGGCCAAGCCCATCGACCACGTTTACAACCTGATACGCGGCTGCAATCCCGCGCCGGGCGCATGGACGACGCACAACGGCAAAAAGTTACATATATTTGACGCCCGCAAGCTGGTCTTCCGGCGCTTTGCGGACGTTGCCGGCAAGATAGGCGAGATCACCGACGTGACGGCGCAAAGCTTCAAGGTCACCGCCCAAGGCGGCATGATCGAGGTGCTCAAGGCGCGCTTCGAAGACGGCAAGAAGCTGGCGGGCGGCGAGGTTGCGCAGACGGGTGGACTGCAGGCGGGAAGCCTGCTTGGCGGCTAGGCCAGACCTCAAATCTGTTGCGTGAAAAGGCCACCTCCGCGGTGGCCTTTTTATTGGTACTTGACCCGTTGCGGGCGTCATCGCGAGTGCTTACTAACGTTTGAGCGCGTGCCGGGCTTCTCTCCGGTACAGGCATTGCTTGCGTAACTACGCTTTAGGCAAGCAAAATGTGCTTATTCGCGGGGGTAGTGTCAGGGCAACAATAGCGGTTTCTGGCGCACTTATGAAAAAAATCATATACTTGTCGGCAAATACCGTAAAATAATTCAGTCTTCGCCGTTAACCCATTAGAATAAAAATATAAAAAATAGGTATTGGGATGAAAAGTTTGACTTTTTGGAAGTCGGATTGGTTTCTCGGATTGGTGGTTACGCTGGTGCTGTTCATCGCATCCGGCGGCGACCTGATCCAGAGCCTGGAGCGCAAAGCGTACGACCTCGGGGTGAGGTCGGCGTCGCGCACGCCTTCCGATCGCATTGCGGTCATCGCGATCGACGATCAGAGCATTGCGAACATCGGCCGCTGGCCGTGGCCGCGCGACGTGCACGCCAAAATGACCGACATTCTGGCCAACGCCAAGGCGAAGACGATAGGCTATACGGCATTTTTTTTCGAGCCCCAGGTTGATGCAGGGCTCGCGTACATCAACAAGTTGAACGAGGTTTATGGCGCGTCGAAGTTCAAGGGTTCCCATGATCCCGACGCCGAGAAGCTCGAGGCCCTGCTCGCGGAAGCGTCCGGCGCCCTCAATACCGACCAGCGGCTGGCCGAGAGTTTCAAGAAGGCGAACAACGTGCTGCTGCCGATGGTGTTCCAGCAGTTTCCCTTTGAGCCGCAGGGTAATCCCGACAAGCCGCTGCCGGACAATATCGCGGCGAACGGGATACTCATCAAGGACAAGAACGCCGATGTCCTGCCACCACCCGGCATCAATCCCGCATACCCGATCCCTGAACTGACCGCCAGCGCAGTAGGCATAGGCCACCTGAACGCGCAGCAGGATGTTGATGGCGCAACGCGCACCGAGCCCCTGATCGTGCGCTATTACGACCGGTTTTTCCCTTCGCTATCGCTGATGCTGGTGGCGAAATATCTGAACCTGCAGGTTGCCGACATTCAAGCCAAGCCGGGCGAAGACGTGCGCATCGGCAAGCTGCGTGTGCGCACCGACCCCGAACTGCGCATGTATACGTTTTTTTACAGCGACTCCGGCGACAAGCGCGCGTTTCCGATTGACTCCTTCTTCGATGTCTACACCGGCAAGATTCCGGCGTCCAAGTATCAGGACAAGATCGTGCTGATCGGCGCGACTGCCACCGGGCTCGGTATTTCACAGGTCACGCCGGTCGCGCCGCGCATGGCGCCGGTGGAGACCCTCGCACATTCGGTGTCGAGCATCATGAAGGAAGATTTTTTTATTGCGCCGACGTGGGGCATCTGGGTCGAGAAGCTGGTGTTCCTGCTGGTGGCTGCTTACCTGATCGCGCTGCTGCCGCGGTTGAAAGCTGGGATGGGGGCGATTTGCACGGCATCGTTGTTTGTCGCCCTGTTGGTGGCGCATTTCGTGCTGATGGGATCGCAACTGATGTGGATACAGCTGATGGCGGCGGTGACGCTGCTTGTCATCGGCCACCTTGCGCTGACTACCAAGCGTTTCCTCGTAACGGAAAGCGGCAAGGCGCGCTCGGACGTCGATCTGGCGCAAAGCCACCGCATGCTCGGCCTGGGTTACCAGGGGCAGGGCCAGTTGGATACCGCGTTCGACTATTTCCGCAAGTTGCCGCCGGACGACTCGGTGCTCGATCTGATCTACAACCTCGCGCTGGATTTTGAGCGCAAGCGTCAGTTCAACAAGGCGGAAAACGCGTTCAAGTATATCGCCGAGAAAAACCCCAAGTTCAAGGATATTTCCGAACGCGTCGGACGCGCCAAAGCGATGTCCGAGACGGTCATCCTCGGCGGCACTGGCGGACACCCCGGCGGCACCGTGATCCTGCCCGGCGGCGGCGTCGAGAAGCCGATGCTGGGCCGCTACCAGGTCGAGAAAGAACTCGGCAAGGGTGCAATGGGCGTGGTTTATCTCGGCAAGGACCCGAAAATCGGGCGCGTGGTGGCAATCAAAACCATGGCGCTGTCGCAGGAGTTCGATGCTGACGAACTGCAGGACGTGAAAGACCGTTTCTTCCGCGAAGCGGAGACCGCCGGCCGCCTCAATCACCCGCATATCGTGACGATATTCGATGCCGGTGAAGAGCACGATCTCGCCTACATCGCCATGGAATTCCTGAAGGGCAAGGATCTCACGCCGTTCATCAAGCCGGACGTTCTGCTGCCGTTGCCGAAGGTCATGAGCATCATCGCACGGGTCGCCGAGGCGTTGTCGTACGCCCACACCAACAACGTCGTGCACCGCGACATCAAGCCCGCGAACATCATGTACGAGCTCGAGAGCGATACTGTCAAAGTCACCGACTTCGGCATCGCGCGCATCACGGATTCATCCAAGACCAAGACCGGCATGGTCCTCGGCACGCCGAGCTACCTGTCGCCCGAGCAGCTGTCTGGCAAGAAAATCCAGGGCAGTTCGGATTTGTTCTCACTCGGCGTGACTCTCTACCAGATGACCTGCGGCTATCTGCCGTTTCAGGGCGATTCGATGGCGGAACTGATGTTCAAAATCGCCAACGAACCGCACGTCGATATTCTGACGCGCAACCCGGCGCTGCCGCCGTGCCTGGTTGAAATCATCAACAAGGCACTCGCCAAGCAGCCCGAAGACCGCTACCAGACTGGCGATGAATTCGCGCAGGCGATCCGGGCGTGCATGGCGGAAGGCGGCGACGCGGCGGTGAAGTCCGACGTCGTCGACATCGGAATCTAACGATCATGATAGTCAATCTCGGCACCGCACTCGAAGTCGTCACCGCCACCGATCCGGGCATGGTACGCTCGCATAACGAAGACAGCATCGGCACCGACGCTGAAATCGGCCTCGCGGTGCTGGCTGACGGCATGGGCGGCTACAACGCCGGCGAGGTCGCCAGCGGCATCGCGGTCGCCATGCTCAGCACGGAAATGAAGCAGGCGCTCGAAAACCACGAGCCGCACGCGATCGATAGCACGGGCGAAACGCTCGCCGAGAAATTCGTGCGCGAGAATTCAGCCAAGGCAAACGCCGCGATTTACCAGACCGCCAAGAGCCAGCCGCAATATGCGGGCATGGGCACCACCCTCGTAGTGGCACTGTTTTTCGACAATCGCATGACGGTCGGCCATATCGGCGACTCGCGCCTCTACCGGCTGCGCGGCGACGCTTTCGAGCAGGTGACGCGCGATCATTCGCTGTTGCAGGAACAGATCGACAGCGGCATGATTACGAAGGAACAGGCGCGCTACTCGCAGAACAAGAATCTGGTCACGCGCGCGGTCGGTATCGACCCGGAAGTCGAGACTGAGGTTCACACGTACAGTGTCCAGCCCGGCGATATCTACCTGCTGTGCTCGGACGGTTTGAGCGACATGGTCCAGGATGAGGACATCCATTCGACCTTGAGTACGCTGCAATCGAATTTGCCGCTGGCGGCGACGCAGCTGGTGCAACTCGCCAATGACAGCGGCGGGCGCGACAATATATCGGTAATCCTGGTGCGGGTGATTGAGGATTTTGGAGTGCCCACGGGATGGTTTGCCAAATTCAAGGCGTGGTTTAGATAATAAGGTTACAGGGATACTG
>JAIOOZ010000642.1 GCA_021414185.1 Betaproteobacteria bacterium | reverse complement strand
GATGCACGGCACATTTCCATTGAAGTCAGCGCCTCTTCCTCGGTGGTGAGGCCGAGGCCGCCGTACTCGACAGGTATCGTCAGCCCGAACAGTCCCATCTCGCGCATTTCGGCAATGATGGCGGGGGGAATTTCATCGCTGTCGACCAGTTGTTGCTCGGCCGGAATCAGCCGCTCGCGCACGAAACGGCGCAGCGTGTCGAGCAGGATATTGAATGTTTCGGGATCGCGAATCATGAATTGTTTCTACTGCAGTTCGACGTTGGCGTCTTTGATGACCTTCGCCCATTTGGTGATTTCGGCCTTGATGTGCGCGGAAAACTGCTCCGGCGTATTGCCGACGGGCTCGGCGCCCAGTTCGAGCAGGCGGGCGCTCACATCGGGTAGTTTCAGGATGCGTGCGGTTTCGCGCGACAGCTTGTTGACGATGTCTTTGGGCGTATTGGCTGGCGCCACCAGGCCGAACCACGCGCCCGAATCGTAACCGGGCACGCCCGCTTCGGCGACAGTCGGTATTTCAGGAACCGCGGAAGAGCGCCTGGTCGGACTGACCGCGAGCGCGCGGATCTTGCCCGCTTTTACCTGGGGTATATATGGCGGCATATTGTCCATGGTCGTGATGATCTGGCCGCCGATAAGGTCCGCGAGCACGCCGGCGCTGCCCTTGTACGGGATGTGCACCATTTGTATACCGGTCATCGACTTGAAAAGCTCCATCGACAGATGCGCAGTGCTGCCATTGCCCGGCGAACCGTAGTTGAGTTTGCCCGGATTGGCTTTGGCGTAAGCGATGAACTCCTTGACGTCTTTCGCCGGCACCGCGTTATTGACGACGAAAATGTTTGGCACCATCGCCACCAGGCTTACCGGCGCAAAATCCTTGACCGCGTCGAAACCGAGTTTGCGGTAAAGGCTGGGGTTGATGCCATGCGTGCCCGCCGTCACCATCAACAGCGTGTAGCCGTCGGCAGTGGCCTTGGCGGCGTACTCGGTGCCGATGTTGCCGTTGGCGCCGGGGCGATTATCGATGATGACCGGCTGGCCCCACGCTTCGGTCAGTTTCTGGCCGACCGTGCGCGCGAGTATGTCCGTCGCGCCCGCTGGAGTGTAAGCGACTACTATTCGAATTGGCTTCGCGGGATATGATGCTGGCTGCGCACACGCGAGCGTGGCCCAAAGCAGAAAAACCATGCCGCCGGCAATTTTCTGTATCGCTGTTTTCATCGCTGATCTCCTCTCGTACTGCGTTATTGCCGCGCTTTGACCAATTCCAGCGTTTTTCGCAAGGGGTCGACACGCACGATGTCGCCCGTGCGTATCCACGCATAAGGATCGCGCGACCAGCCTTCGGTGATCGTGATGCCGGCGAACACCGCACCTTGCACCATGACAGGATTGGTGACGCCGAACACGAAAGCCTTGGGCGCGATGCCCTTATGCTTGATATCGTAAAACGCCCAGCCGGCGGCGATGCCGCCTTTGGCGCTTGGCGTAATCAATATCTTGTCCTTGAGATTATGCCCTTCGAGCGCGTGGCCGGGGCGCGAAATCAAACCGGTCCAGCGGTCGAGATCGTAGCGCGGGCTGAAGCCTTCGCGCGAAATCAGCGCCTCGCCTTCAACCACCGCGCCGAAAGCGCGCCTGACCCTGATTATGGGCGCCTGGCCGCGCACGCGGCTCACGCGTCTTCTCCCGTCAATGCAATGCGCACGCAGTCGTCGGTGCGCCGCAGCAGGGTATTGAACTTGTGCGCGCCTATGATATTGGCGAGCTTGGCGGAATTGGTGACGAGATTGCTCCAGCCGTTTTGCGCGCGGATCTGCCCGATGTTCTGCAGTATGTAAAAACACACGCCTTCGAGCACGATGCCGCCGGCCGTCTCGATCTGCTCCAGATAACCCAGCGCACGCGCGGCGCTCTTGACGCCGTTGCTGGTCGTCACAAAAAGATGGCTGCCGGGCTTGATTTTCCTGCCGGCGAGCAGCCGCGCCAGATTTTTCATTTCGAACAGCGATTGCTGCGGGCCCGAAAACACTACCAGGTTCAGGGGATTGTTTTTGGCGCTGTAGCCAGCATAGACGCGCTGGATATCGCGGCTGGTGATCGTCACCACCTCTTTGGGTTTGCCGCCGCCGAACGCTGCTTTCAGCGTCGGCGCTTCGGGTGTCACGCCAACCATGTGAAACATGCCCATCGAGCCGTAGCTCGCGAGTGACGCGCCCAAGTGCTTCAACTCGTCGGAGGTCGGCGGCCGCTTGATGCCGTTGAATACCGGCACTGCGAAGTAATCCTGGTGCGCTTCGCCCACCAGCTTGCCGAGCGCGCCCCAGTCTGCGAAATCTTTGAGGTCGGTTTTGACGTTGACCTGGAACGTCCCCCGGCGGTGCGCGTCGAGATGAAAACCGTATTCGGCAACGCGGCCCGTAATGCCGGCAGCGAGGGCGGCAGGGCCGGCTTCAAAATTGGAGCGCGCACCGAACACCGAATTGGCATAGATCACGGTGCCGGTGTCGCCCCACGCCACGTGCTCGTTGCGGTGCGGCTGGTACAGCGTCTGGTAATTGATGCAGGTGTCGGCGGTGACCACGTCCATCTTGCGCAAGTACGCAATCAACTGCTTTTCTTTCGCGGCCTCGTTCGGATCCTGCTTCAACTTCGCCACATAGTCGAAATCGATGCAGCGCGCGTTGGTGGTGGTGGGCACCGCGCAATGCGCCCCGGTCTCGCTCATGCGCTCGAGAAAGGCCTTGCCGCTGTCGCCCATGACTTCGATGTCACCCATCATGTGCACGTTCGACACCGGCACCAGGCGCTTGGCGCCGAAGAATTTGCCGACCTCGATCTGCAGCTCCAGCGCTTCCTTGGCGGCCGTACCGTCGCCGCCGCGCAACATTTTTTTTTCGTCGGGGGTGAGCTGCATGAAAGTCACTCGCTGTATTGCGGGTTCGTCGGGGGTGAGCTGCATGAAAGTCACTCGCTGTATTGCGGGTAGCAGAGAAAAAATTGCCCCGGAGGTCGTCCGGGGCAATTTTAAAACTGAACTGTCGCGTTGAAACTAGTGCTCAGTCCGCGCTTTCGTAAACCACTTCGGCGCGTTTCTTGCGAATCTGCGGCATGACTATGATGACCAGCAGGAAGATCGCGACAATCAACATGCCGCAACTGATCGGACGCGTGAAGAACACCGTTGCATCGCCGCGCGAAATCAGCATGGCGCGCCGCAGGTTTTCTTCCATCAGCGGTCCCAGCACGAAGCCCAGCAGCAGCGGTCCCGGTTCGCAGCCCCACTTGGAAGCGAAGTAACCGAACACGCCGAACAATCCCGCCAGATAAACTTCGGCCGGGCTGTTGTTGACGCTGAATGCGCCTATGCAGCAGAACAAAATGATGCCGGGGAACAGCACGCGATAAGGGATCTTCAGGAACTGCACCCACATGCCGATCAGCGGCAGGTTCAGAATCACGAGCATCAGGTTGCCGACCCACATCGAGGCGATCATGCCCCAGAACAAATCGGGCTTCTGCGTCATGACTTGCGGACCCGGGGCAATGCCCTGAATGGTCATGGCGCCGACCATCAGCGCCATCACGGCACCGGTCGGGATACCCAGGGTCAGCAGCGGAATAAACGAAGTC
>JAIOOZ010000641.1 GCA_021414185.1 Betaproteobacteria bacterium | reverse complement strand
TCGCGGCCGATCACGCGCGGGCTGTAGCCCTGCAGCCAGTAGCTGTTGGTCGGATGCCCGCCGCCCGCAACGATGATCACGAAGTTGTCAGGCTTCAAGGTAATCGGCCAGGGATCGTGCTTGATGCTCTCGCGCGTGAGTGGGTTGGCGTCTATTTCTATCCATGCGGGACCGCCGTTACGCTTCAAGTCAGCGAGCGGGATTTTCGAATGCTCCCACAGGAATTCGCGCATCGACTTCTTCGTCCACCCCAGCCGCGTCATGGTCTGCGCGACGACGGCGGGAATCAGCAACACGCCGGGGGTGCCTTTTTCATAGCCCCCCAGGCTGGTGAAATTGGGCACGCGCATGAAATCGGCCATGCGGTGCATGCCCTGCACCGCGTCTTCTTCCGGCGTTTCTTTTTTCGCGCCGCGGCGCCGCATATTGGTGGCGCCATTGGCGAACAGCAGCGAGATGGAGTTTGCGCCCTGCGCGAAACCGTGACGCTCGGTGCAATGCGGCAGCCAGCCTGCGGGCAGGTTTTCTTCGTCTTCGGCAAACACCAGGTTGGTATTGCGGTTGCCGCCGTAGTTCGCCATCGCGCCTATGCCGGGCAATGCGCCGCCGACATTCTGCTGTATCAGCCGCAACGCGCGTCCTATGCTCGCACCGGCTGGCTGCTGCGGGTCGGGACCCAGACAACCGAAACCGGAATTCAGGCGTATCTGTTTCGCGATCGGACCGTTGACGATGACGACCGGGAAAGCACTGCCTGACGCCGCCTGCAATTGCTCCGCATTGGATTCGGGATCGAGGAAAGCTTCGACCGCGGCGATCAACACCGGCAGGTACTCGGGCCGCCCGCCCGCCATCGCCAGGGCAATCGCACAGGTTTCGACCGTGGTGATGCCACCGCGTGGCGGAAACTTGCCGATTGCGTGATCGCGCGGCAATACGGTGCCGTGCAGGATGCGGTCGACGCGCTGTTTGGTTGCCGGCCACAACGGCAGGCCGTCGCCCCACAGATTGGCGATCAGCAGGTAGTTCGCTTTGTCGAGCGCGTCTTCATGGCTCTCGCCCTCGACTGAGAGCAGCGGCGTCACGCCGGCGGCGGATTGGCCGAATGCGGGCTGCCATTGCGTGAGCGCGTCGTAGAACTCGTGCTTGCGCTGTTCCAGCGGCGCGATATCGCTGCCGGGCAGGAACATGTCGATCGGGAAATTGATCATGGCCGCGTCGGGTGCCAGCCCCAGGCCCGACACCGCGTTCTTCATGACGCCCACGAAATCCGCCCGCGTCAGCGTGACGGTTGGAACACCCAGCGATTCTATTCTAGCGACTGCACGGCCGCATGCTGTGGCGCAGGACCCTCAAGCCGCGTTGCCGATGATGACGGCATCGACCCCGCTTTTCTTCACCAGCCGCGCGGTTTCTTCGTCGCCGATCAGCGCGTTGCCCTGCGGGAAAGCATCGATCGGCAGCACTTCAATGCCGGGAAAATCTTTTTCGAACAGCTGCTTCAGCAGCGGCAGCGTGCGAAACGCCTGCCATTGCTCGTTGGTGACGATGCCGATGCGCTTGCCCGCGAGCGAATCGAGGCGCGGCGCGTGCGGCTGCGTGACTTCGATGCCACCCGAGGGATCGTAAAATTCGAGTTTGACCATGCGTGCTTCTCCCAATGAACTAACTGACCTGCCAATTCAATATTCAGGTCCGACCGGCAGCCGCACCGGGCCGGCGTCGCCCATGTTGCAGGCGAGGACTTCCTGCACATTGAGCATGGGCCCCACGTAAGCGCCCTGCACGCGCGCGCAGCCCAGCGCCGACAGCGCGGCCGCTGTTTCGGCGTCATCGACACCTTCCGCCGCCACTGCCAACCCGAGGTCCTGCGCGAGATGGGCAAGCGAGCGCACGATCTTCGCGTGAAACGGCGCCTGCTGCATGTCGCTCACGAACGCTGCGCCTATTTTCACCTCGTCGAGCGGCAGTTGCGCCAGGTTGGCAAGCGAAGACGACGCGGTGCCGAAACCGTCGATGCCCAGGCGCACGCCGAGCGCTTTCAGGCGTGTCAGCGTATCTGTGAGCGGCTCGATGCCGGCGACCAGCGCCGTCTCGTGGATCTCGATCACCAGGCGCTCGGGAGCAACTTTCCAGGTGCGCAGCGCGCGCTCCACGAATTCAGTGAAATCGGGTTGCGCAAGTCCGCTCGCGGTCACTTTCAGGGCGATCGGAACGGCAATACCGGAGTAAGCAATTTCGGCGCACAGCCGCAATGCGTTGTTATATGTCCACCACGTGACTTCCCGGGTCAGGCCGGACGTTTCGGCGGCATCTATCGTGCGCGCTTCCGGCACTTCGCCGAGTTCGGC
>JAIOOZ010000640.1 GCA_021414185.1 Betaproteobacteria bacterium | reverse complement strand
AGCAGGTCAGCATCGTGATCTTCTCGCCGTCCTGCACCATTTTGTTAAGTGCGGTCAATGTGGTACGCATAAGCGTCACTCCCCGAGACTGAAAAATTCGCGCGCGCCGCGCATCGCGGCTATGCGCTCCAGCAACAAATCCAAATCCGCCGGCGCGTCGACGAAATTGAGATGCTCCGAATTCACGATCAACACGGGTGCTGCGTCGTATTGATAAAAAAACCGCGCGTAGCTTTCCGCCAGCTTCAGCAGGTAGTCCTCGGAAATCGTGCGCTCGTAACTCACCGCCCGCCGCTTGACGCGCTCGATCAGCGTCTCGGTCGACGCCTGCAAGTAGATCACAAGGTCGGGCACCGCGGCCTGCGGCTTCATCTGCGTATAGATCTGCTGGTACAGACTCAGTTCGTCGTCGTTCAGCGTCAGGCGCGCGAACAGCGGGTCCTTGTCGAGGATGAAATCCGCCACCGTGGTGCGCCGGAAGAGATCGGCCTGCCCGAGATCGCGCACCTGGTTGATGCGCTGGAACAGGAAAAACAACTGGGTCGGAAGCGCGTAACGCGCGTTGTCGGTGTAAAAGCCGGGCAGGAACGGATTCGCACCCGGGTCTTCGAGCAAGGGCGTGCTGCCGCTTTTCTCGGCGAGCTTGCGCGCCAGACTGGTCTTGCCGGCGCCGATCGGCCCTTCGACCACGATGTAGCGGTATTTTTCGGGCAGCGCGGTCATGCGGTTTCCGCGGGGCTCTCGACGCGCTTTACGCCCGTGACGTCGAGACCGCGCAGCAGCGCGCCTACCGCCCCGCG
The DNA here is from genome assembly GCA_021414185.1 of Betaproteobacteria bacterium. Classification (GTDB taxonomy): domain Bacteria; phylum Pseudomonadota; class Gammaproteobacteria; order Burkholderiales; family SG8-41; genus PALSA-1004. Next base: position 2,255 of record JAIOOZ010000640.1, on the reverse strand, counting down.
CCCGGGTATCAAGCAGCGCGGCGCAATCTCCGCCAGCGGCACCAGCACGAAAGCGCGCTCGTGCATGCGCGGATGCGGAATAGTGAGGCCGTCTTCGTGCATCTGCGTGTCGCCATACAGCAGTACATCCATGTCGAGCGTGCGCGGCGCGTTCGGAAACGTGCGCACACGGCCATGATGTTGTTCGGTGGCGAGCAGCGCGTCCAGCAACTCGCGCGCTCCCAATGCCGTTTTGACTGCAGCGACGGCGTTGATGAAATCCGGCTGCTCGGCGTAACCCACCGGCGCCGTGCGATAGAGCGACGATTGCGCAATGAGCCGGGTGCGCGGCAGCGCCGCCAGTGCAGCCATGCCCGCCGTCACCTGCGCAACCGGGTCTTCCAGATTGGCGCCGAGCCCGACGTAGGCCATCACTTCGCTCATGCGGCGTCGGCCCCGCCCGCTGCGGCCGCCGGTTTCTTTTTGCGGCGCGGCCGGCGGCGCTTCTTGCCGGCGCCAGGACTGTCTTTCATCAGCATGCCGGCGCGCGTCTCCTCATTCGCATGCTGGAATTTTTCCCACCAGGTGCCGATCTCAGCGTCGATCTCGCGGCAGGCACAGCGCAGCAGCAGAAAATCGAAACCGGCGCGAAACCGCGGATGCTCGAGCAGCAGGTAAGGACGCCGTCCGGATCGATTGAGCAGGCGCGCCTGCAAAGCCCAGATGTCTTTCATATCGGCGCCGTAGCGGCGCGGAATCGCCAGATTTTCCGCCTGCACCTGCAGCACCTGGTCCATCGCGTGGAACAACGCCGGCATCGTATGCATGCCGCCTTTTTCCGCCGCCTTCCACGCCGCCAGCACTTCGTGCCACAGCAGCGAGGCGAACAGGAAACCCGGCGACACCGGCTTGCCTTCGTTGATGCGTTTGTCGGTGTTCTCCAGCGCCAGCATGACGAAACGCTCGCCCAGCGGCTGCTCGAGTATCACGTCGAGCAGCGGCAGCACGCCGTGATGCAGGCCTTCCTTGCGCAGGCGGCGCACGCCTTCGGCCACATGGCCCGACAGCAGCAATTTCATCATTTCGTCGAACAAGCGAGCTTTGGGTACGTTCTGCAACAGGCCGGCCAGCTCGCGGATCGGTTTGCGCGAGCGCGCTTCGATTTCCAGCCCGCGCGCGGCGGCAAGGCGCACCGCGCGCAACATGCGGATCGGGTCTTCGCGATAGCGCTGCGCCGGGTCGCCTATCATGCACAGCTTTTTCGCCTTGATATCGGCGACACCGCCGTGATAATCGATCACCTCTTCGCGCACGGGGTCGTAGAACATGGCGTTCACGGTGAAATCGCGCCGCACCGCGTCTTCTTCCATGCTGCCGAACACGTTGTCGCGCAGGATGCGCCCGTGCTCGTCGGTCGAATGATCGCTGTCGTCTGCCGCCTCGTTGGCAGCAGCGCTGCCGCGAAAAGTGGAGACCTCGATGGTTTCCGCGCCGAACATCACGTGCACCAGGCGAAAACGGCGGCCGATGATGCGCGAGCGGCGGAAAATCGCGCGCACTTCCTCCGGTGTGGCGTTGGTCGCCACGTCGTAGTCCTTGGGGATGCCGCCCAGCAGCAGGTCGCGCACCGCGCCGCCGACCACGTAGGCGGTATGCCCATGCTGCTGCAGCGTTTCGCAGGTCTTCATGGCGCCGCGGCTCACGTGATCGCGCGCGATGCGGTGGGTTTTGAACGGTATGACCCTGGGCTGCGCGGACTTGAACAACGCGCCCGAAAAAACCTTGCCGAGAAACCGCCTGATCATTAAATGGCTTGCCTATGGTGAAAACAAATTGAGCGGCATGTGGAAATGCTCACTCAATACGCTACAAAACAAATTGAGCGGCGCACTACCAGGGCGTCCGCTCCAATTTGGCGGGGTTTGATTATATAACGGGGATGAAATGCGCATCCGCGCCCCCGCCAAACGCGCGTATGCCGCAGCCGTAAAGCGCGGCCAGCCGCTCCGGTTGCAGCAGTTCAGCCGCGCTTCCCGCCGCAAAACGCCCGTCGCCGTACAACATCAATATGCGGTCGCAACTGGCGGCAAACGTCAGGTCGTGCAGCACCAGTGCGGCCGCCGCGCCCTCCTCGCGCGTTGCTTTACGCAACAATTGCAGCGCTTGCAGTTGGTGGCGCAGATCGAGGTGTTGCAGCGGCTCGTCCAGCAGCATGATTCGCGGCGCCTGCGCCCACAGTTGCGCGAGCCGCGCGCGCTGGCGCTCGCCGCCCGACA
>JAIOOZ010000639.1 GCA_021414185.1 Betaproteobacteria bacterium | reverse complement strand
TTGCGGGCTTCTGCATCACCGCATACAGCGTGGCGTTTTTGCCGAGATGCCCGCCGACGGCCAGTTCCAAGATCTGCTTGCGGTAAGTGAGATCGATGAACCGCGGCGGTTTCAGTTCGGCGTAACCATGGATGAGCATGGTGTAACCGTTGGCTGCCGCGAGGTCCCAGTAAAAAGTCGAATTAAAACTGTAAAAGCCGTGCTCCAGCCAGCCGCGGAACGGCATCACGTGCACCATCAGGCCGCCCGGACGCGTCAGATCGTGCGCGGTGCGGAAAAACTGGCCGATGTCGAAAATATGCTCCGCGGTGCCGGCGTTGATCAGTATGTCGAACTGCTCGCCTAAAGACACCGGGTAATTGAGGTCTATTTTCAGCGCCTCCGGGGTGCCGTGAAAATCGATCGCCGTATATTTCCGGTAGTCGAGGCAGGCCCTGAAAAAAAGCTTCACCAGGTCCCATGCCCGGTAATCCGTGGCGCCGGACAGGATGCCGGCCATGCGCAAATGCAGTTCTTCGCGCAGTTGCTCATCCTGCACCAGGTCGTCGATGTCCTCGGACAGCGTCTCGAACGGCACGTCGCCGTACCATGCGCCCTCGCCGAGTTCCAGGATGCTGGGCCGCGGCGGAATCAGGCCCGCGCTGCGCAGCCGCAAAAATACGGCGCGATCATTGTGGGTGATGCCCATGGAAGAACGCGCCGCGCAGACCCCTGCTACGGCAGCAGTACCGTCGAGCCGGTAGTCTTGCGCGCTTCGAGATCGCGGTGCGCCTGCGCCGCTTCTTTCAATGGATAAGTCTGGTTGATGGAGATTTTGACCGCCTTGCTTTTCACCACCGCGAAGAGATCGCGCGCCGCCGCCGTCAGGTCTTCGCGCGTCGCCGTATAGGTAAACAGCGTAGGCCGCGTCAGAAACAGCGAGCCCTTCGCCGCCAGCACGCCGGGGTTGAACTGCGTCACCGCGCCGGACGAATTGCCGAAGCTCACCAGCATGCCGCAGGGTGCCAGGCAATCGAGCGAGCCCATGAAAGTATCTTTGCCGACGCCGTCATAGACGACCGGGACGCCCTTGCCCTTGGTGATTTCCTTGACGCGCTTCACGAAATCTTCGCGCGACGTGACGATCACGTGCTTGCAGCCCGCCTTCTTCGCGAGTGCTGCCTTCTCATCGCTGCCGACCGTGCCTATCACGGTGGCACCCAGGTGCTTCGCCCACTGGCACAGGATCTGGCCGACGCCGCCCGCCGCGGCATGCATGAGTATGGTGTCGCCTTTTTTGACCTTGAACGTGCGCTTGAGCAGATACCACGAGGTCATGCCCTTGAGCATGATAGACGCCGCGATCTTGTCGTCGACGCCGGCCGGGATCTTGACGACGCGCGCGACCGGCCGTATGCACACCTCGGCGTAAGAACCGATCGGGTTCGCATAAGCGACGCGGTCGCCGACTTTGAATTCCCTGACCTTGGGGCCGACTGCTTCGACGATGCCAGCACCTTCCATGCCGAGCGTCAGCGGCAACGGCATCGGGTAGAGCCCGGTGCGATGGTAGGTATCGATGAAATTGAGCCCGGCCGCGGTGGTGCGCACCCGAACTTCGCCGGCCGCGGGCTGTCCAACCTCGACTTCTTCCCAGCGCATGACTTCGGGACCGCCGGTTTCGTACATGCGAATTGCGTGAGGCATTGCCGTTCTCCGTTTTCGAATTGGGGGGAGGGGGAACTACCGTGAGCGTCCTGCCGTGAGCGTTACATAGTAGCGGAATCTCCGGAAACCTCAAACCGCGCCGCACCGGGCTGGCGCGTGTCAGCCACATTACAAGTTGTAACGTTATGTAAGTCCGCTACGGGGCCGGCCTCCCGGCGCGGTCTAATGATTCGACAGCATATTCAAGGAGCTTTTCATGAAACGCACGATTTTCGCCATTGCCGCCGCCGCCCTCTCCGGCAGCGCCTGCGCCGCCAGCGATTTTATCGATACCGCGCAGGTCATTTCGTCCAAACCCATCATCGAACGCGTCTCGGATTCGCGCCAGGAATGCGACAACGTGCAGGCTCCGCAGAAAAGCGGCAGCGTGGTCGCCCCCATCGTCGGCGGCGTCATCGGCGGTCTGCTCGGCCACCAGGTCGGCCAGGGCAGCGGCCAGACGGCGGCGACCATCGTCGGCGCAACGGGCGGTGCAGTCGCCGGGAACGTCATCGGCAACCGCGCAAGCTCGCAACCCGAACAGCGCTGCCGCACCATCGAATCTTCGCGCGAAGTGGTCAACGGCTACGACGTCGTTTACCGCTACAACGGCCGCGATGTGAGCGTCGCCCTGCCCTACAACCCGGGCAACACGATCAAGGTCGGCGTCGCCGCCATACTCGACGAGCGCGAAGGACGCGCCGGTTCTGGCAACGACAATTACGACAACCGGCCGCAACGCCGGCGCGGCCCGCAGTAATTGCGGCGGCGCGCCGCCGCGTCGTTGCACCACCTCCGCAACCTTCCAATAGGGAACCTGGCAATGCGTAAAAAGATGCGGCAACTGGGACTGCTCGCGCTCGGCATATTCATGGGCGTGGTGATCTCGCTCAACTTCTCCGCGGTGGCGCAACCCGGCGCGAGCGGAACAACCGGAACGCTGCCGATCGAGGAGCTGCGCGCGTTCACCGAAGTCTTCGGCCGTATCAAGAGCGACTACGTCGAATCCGTCGATGACAAGAAGCTCATCACCCAGGCCATCTCCGGCATGCTTGCCGGGCTCGATCCGCATTCGGGCTATCTCGACAAGGAAGAGTTCCGCGAAATGCAGGTCGGCACGCGCGGCGAGTTCGGCGGCCTTGGCATCGAAGTCGGCATGGAAGACGGCCTCGTCAAGGTGGTGTCGCCCATCGACGACTCGCCGGCGTCGCGCGCCGGCATCAAGGCAGGCGACCTGATCGTCAAGCTCGACAACATTTTCGTCAAAGGCATGAGCCTGAACGACGCGGTCAAGCAGATGCGCGGCAAGCCCGACACGCCGATCACGCTGACCATCGCGCGCAAAGGCGAAGACAAGCCGCTGGTTTTTACGCTGAAGCGCGCCGTGATAAAAATTCAAAGCGTGAAATCACAGCTGCTCGAGCCGGGCTACGCGTATTTCCGCGTCACCCAGTTCCAGGGCCCGACCGGCGAAACGCTCGCCAATGCGATCCAGAACGTATTCAGACAGAACGCCGGCCCGATGCAGGGCATAGTGCTTGATCTGCGCAACGATCCGGGCGGCCTGCTCACCGGCGCCGTCGCGGTATCGGCGGCATTCCTGCCGAAAAATGCGCTGGTGGTTTATACCGATGGCCGCACCGAAGACGCGAAAATGCGCCTCACCGCGAGCCCGGTGAATTATCTGGGCAACGGTGCACAGGACTATCTGGCGAAACTGCCGCCCGCGATCAAGGATGTGCCTATGGTCGTGCTCGTCAACGGCGGTTCAGCGTCGGCCTCCGAAATCGTCGCCGGTGCGCTGCAGGACCATCACCGCGCGGTCATCATGGGCACGCAGACTTTCGGCAAGGCCTCGGTGCAGACCATATTGCCGCTCGGCGACGGCACCGCGATCAAGCTCACCACCGCGCGCTACTACACGCCCAACGGCCGCTCGATACAGGCACGCGGCATAGTGCCCGACATCGCGCTCGACGACGGCTCGCGCAGCGCGGCCAATCTGAAAGTGCGCGAAGCGGACCTGAGCAAGCACTTGATCAACGATCGCGAGCAGACCGACGCGCCGGTCGCCGCCATTCCGGCCGGCAATGCATTTGGTTTCGTGCCGGCGGCGCGCCCGCAGAATGTGGACGACAAGGACCTGAAGCCGGCGCCCGGCGAAGTCGTCGCCAGGAGCGACTACGAGCTCGCGCAGGCCATCGCCTTCCTCAAGAGCCGCGGCACGCTGCACGCTGGCGTAAATTGATTTAGATCCGTCAACAAAAAAGGCAGGGTTTTATCCCTGCCTTTTTGTCGTGCGCGGCCCGGCTTAAGCGTGCGGACGCGCTTTCTTCACATCATGCCGGGACACTTTCTTCGCCTTCTTGGCCTTCTGCGGCTTTACGGCAGGCGCGACGGTTTTCACCTGGGTGGAAGCTTGAGCGCGCTCCTTCGTCAGCGTCTCAGCGCGATTGCGCATATCGGCGCGCTGTTCCTTGGTCAGCTCTTCTTTTTTCGCCGTATCGGCGGCAAAGCCTGAAGCGGAACCGAACACAAAAGCCGAAGCAACGACAGCAACAAGTAACTTATTCATGGCGACTCCTCGATGGTTGATGAATGAACGTGCCCTTCTTGGGCATGCATCCAATAACGGGGGGGTGCCTGCGGGGTTGACGGTTGCGGCGCGATGAAAAAATATTCCGGCGCCGTCTGCAAAAACGCGCCAAAGGCTGTCAAAGGCCTGTGGCGCGTATTGGTGATTGCCGCCGTGGCCGCCAAACAGGCCGGCGGCAGGTGCTCAGGTACGTATTACAGCGCTTTCAGATTGCCGGCCGATGTTTTGCCGTCATTGCCCTTGGTCAATTCGTATTCCACTTTCTGGCCGTCTTTCAGCGTGCTCAAGCCGGCTTTTTCCACGGCCGAAATATGCACGAACACATCTTTCGAGCCATCATCGGCCTCGATGAATCCGAATCCCTTGGTTGCGTTGAACCATTTCACTGTTCCTGTGGCCACAGACATCTCCTGGTGTAGTTGAATGCCAGCCTGCGCGGTTTTGCAGATCCTGACTGGCAGGGCGACAGTCTACTCCTCAATGCGGCGGGCTACGAACGGAATCTGCGGGCGGCAGTCAGGTACAGCGCACTTTCCGCTCCCGCCGGCGCGCATGTTCTGGTCGCGGCAGGTGCGCGAAGGCAGGGAAAGGATGCGCGGGTGCTGAGCTTATTGCTGTCTACGGTCGCTTATTTCGTCGCGAGCTACTATATCAAGCGCTATTTGGACGAAATCGGCGCGCCCACGGGCCTTACGCGCAGCGCGCTGACATTTTGCGCCGCCATATTGATCGCCTACAGCGTGGCGGCTGCTGCGGACTGGATACTTGGCTGACGGCACTCGGGCTGCGAATAAAGCGGCCGCGTCTATTCGCCGCGAATTCCGGCGATGCGCGCCAACTCCTTCCACTTCGCCATTTCGTCGGCGACATACTTGCCGAGTTCCGCCGGCGTCTTGATCGCCGGCTCGGCGCCCTCGCTGATGAAACGCTTCTCGGTGTCGGGCGCCTGCAGCACGGCCCTGGTTTCAAGGTTGAGCCGATTGACTATCGCTGCCGGTGTGCCGCGCGGCGCCGCGACCCCCCACCAGTTCGCGGTCTGGTAACCCGGCACGCCGGATTCGCCTATGGTCGGCACGTTGGGCAGGATGCTGCTGCGCGCAGCGCCGCTCACCGCCAGCGCGCGCAATTTGCCCGAGCGGATAAAACTCGTCGTCTGTATCAGCGAACCGAGAGTCAGTTGCACCTGTCCGCCCACGGTATCGATCAGCGCCGGCGAGCCGCCCTTGTATGGCACGTGAACCATATTGGTTGCCGTCATGTGTTTGAAAAGCTCCATGCCGAAATGCCCATTGCTGCCAACGCCGGTGGATGCATAGACCAGTTGGCCGGGCCTGGATTTCGCCAGCGCGACCAGTTCCTGCACCGTATTCGCCGGCACGCCGGGATTGACCACCAGCACGTTGGGGCCGACGCCGAGCATCGCCACCCATGCGAAAGACTTGAGCGGATCGTAGGGCAGCTTGTGGATGATCGGATTGGTCGTGAACGACGTCGAGATCACCAGCAGCGTGTAGCCGTCGGGCTGCGCGTTCGCCGCGATTTCACTGCCGATGATGGAATTGCCGCCGACGCGATTATCGACTATCACCTGTTTGCCGAGGCGCTCGCCCAGGCCCGTGGCGACCACGCGGCCGACGATATCGTTGCTGCCGCCGGCCGGGAAAGGCACGATCAGGCGCACCGGCCGCTCCGGATAACTTTGCGCCAGCGCGCTGGCGGCGGCCAACATAAACGAACAAACACCCGCGACAAGCGTAATGCGCTGCATGGCTCTCCTCGCTTCGATTTTATTTTTATGACTGAAACGGCGACCGCAATGGTCGTTCGATTGCGCGACCTGCGGCGCAACTGCTATTTTTTGGCAGCCAGCATTTCAAGGATGCCGCGCATCGCCAGGTAGTAACCGAAGATGCCGCAACCGGTCACCACTGCGCGGCTGACACGCGCGATTTCCGAATCACGCCCGCGCCGCGCCGGATTCGAAATATGCAGCTCGACGGTCGGGAAACGCACCTGCGCGATCGCCGCCATCAGCGCCGGATGCCCGGTCGTATAACCCGCCGGATTGATGATGGCCGCATCGACGCCGGCATCGTGCGCTGCGTAAAACTTGTTGATGACTTCGCCTTCGAGGTTCGAGTGAAAAATCTCGACCTCGACGCCGAGCTCCTTCGCGTACTTGCGGATGTGCTCGTCGTACTCCGGCAACGTCATGGGGCCGAACACATCGATTTGCGCCTTGCCGCGCATGTTCATGCCGGCGCCGTGCACAATCAGTACTTTAGCCATTGCTCACTCCCTGGTTGAATGCATCGCGGATATGATGGTTTCCGCTGCTCGATTGCAGAATAGCAGAATTCTATCCGCCCGATTTTTCACCATTCGCAATTGACCCCGTCCGATGGCGGGCGTAGCATGAAATCGAGTGACCGGTTGCGCGGGCATATCATCGGCAACATCCGCGGTCGCGCCTGCTTCCAGTTTCGTCGCTATTTACCGGAGGTCCGTCATGGCTGACCGTCTCATCAAAAAAATCATCGAAGGCCAGGAGATCGTGACCTCCACCGCCGACACCACCGTCGCCGACGCCGCCCGCCTGATGCGCGAGAAGCACATCGGCGCCGTCATCGTGGTGGAGAACGGCAAGCTGGCCGGCATCTTCACCGAACGCGACGCGCTGTTCCGCGTGGTCGCCGAAGGACGCGACGTGCAAAACACGCGGCTGGCGGATGTCATGACGCGCAATCCGCAGACCGTCAAACCCGACCAGCCGTTCTCGGTTGCCCTGCAGATGATGTACGGCGGCAAGTTCCGCCACGTGCCGGTGGTCGAAGACGGCTGTCCCGTCGGCATCATTTCCGCGCGCGACGCGCTCGGCCCCGAACTCGAGGCCTTCGTCTACGAATTGCTGCGCCAGGAGCAGGTCGAAAATATTCTGGCGTAGTCACCGCATCCGGCAGTTTCTCCTGCGCCCGGCGGCGCAGGCGCCTTTTTTGGGCGCCGCATGCGAAAATTTAACCATCCCCTGTTAACCAAAGGAAGAACTCATGGCCACCTCAAACAAGGTCGCGGTCGTCACCGGCGCGGGCAGCGGCATCGGCAAGGCCAGCGCGCTGGCGCTGCTGAAAGCGGGCTACAGCGTTGCGCTCGCCGGCCGGCGTGCTGAATTGCTGGAGCAGGCCGTCGCCGAATCTGGCGCGGGCGCCCGCGCGCTCGCAGTGCCGACCGACGTCGCCAAGCCCGCTGACGTTACCGCGCTGTTCGCGAAGACCAAAGAAAAATTCGGCAGCGTCGACGTGCTGTTCAACAACGCGGGCACCAACGCGCCGGGCATCCTGTTCGAAGACCTGACTTACGAAAAATGGCAGGCGGTGGTCGACGTCAATCTGACCGGCATGTTCCTGTGCGCGCAGGCGGCTTTCCGCATCATGAAGAGCCAGACGCCGCGCGGCGGCCGCATCATCAACAACGGCTCGATCTCGGCGCACGCGCCGCGCCCGGATTCGGCGCCTTACACCTGCACCAAGCACGCCGTCACCGGCCTCACCAAATGCATTTCGCTCGACGGCCGCAAGTACGACATCGCGTGCGGCCAGATCGACGTCGGCAATGCGATGACCGAACTCGCCGCACGCATGTCCAAAGGCGTGAAGCAGGCGAACGGCGAAGTCGCGGTCGAAGCTATGATGGACGTCAAGGAAGTCGCCAACGCCGTCGTGCATATGGCTGACCTGCCGCTCGCCACCAACATCCAGTTCATCACCATCATGGCCACCAAGATGCCGTTTGTCGGACGTGGCTAGCGCGCGCGGGACGGCCCGTTGACCCCGGCCGCGTGGCTGTGGATCCCCATCACCATAGCGGCGGCGCTGGCGCAGACCGCGCGCAATGCCGCGCAGCGCCACTTAACGGCGTCGCTCGGCACGCTGGGTTCGACGCTGGTGCGCTTTCTGTATGGTATGCCGTTCGCGGTGCTCTGGTTGCTGGGCGTCTACTTCGTCGGCGAATTTCCGCTGCCCGCGCCGAACGCGGCGTTCGCCGGCTGGGTGGTGGTCGCAGCGCTGACGCAGATCGCGGCCACCGCGCTTCTGCTGCGGGTCATGGCCGAGCGCAACTTCTCGCTCGGCATCGCCTATTCGAAAAGTGAGGCGCTGCAGGTCGCCGTCTTCGGCCTCGTGTTCCTGGGCGACGCGGTCACGCTGACCACCGCAATCGCGATCGCTTTCGGCACGCTCGGCGTCCTTTTGCTCTCCCCCATCGACCGCCAGCATCCGTTCAGAACATTGATCGCGGGCTGGACCACGCGTCCGGCCCTGCTCGGCGTATTGTCGGGTGCCGCCTTCGGCATCGCCGCGATCGGCTATCGCGGCGGCGCACTGGCG
>JAIOOZ010000638.1 GCA_021414185.1 Betaproteobacteria bacterium | reverse complement strand
AGATGCCGCGGCGGCCAATCAATCGCAGCAGGCGTCCGGCGAATCGCGCCGCGGACAGCCGGCGGGCCGTTCAGGCGGCTTGAGTGGACAGAAATTATTGATGTCGGCGGCGGGCCGCTGCAGAAAACAGGTGAATGCGCTCGACGCCGCGGCGAGCATCCAGAAGCCGAAAAAGCCTATCGTATAAACCGCAGTCCGGCCGAGGGTCACCGGCTCGCCGAAAAGATGCAGGTCCATCGGGTCGAACAAAGTAAAGAATGCCGCCTCGGCGATACCGCCGACGATGAAAGACGGCCACAGCACCCAGATTGCGCGTTGCATGTTCACCTCCTTTGGTCCGGCCGCTCGCGCGGCCTTGAGCTTATTGCGGCGTCAGCGCGATAAATTTCGCACCGCCCTTTGCTTCGCCTGCCAGCCGCCATGTTTTCGCCATGTCTTCCAGCATCACGACGCGCCGGCCGGCGACCGGCGCCGCGAGCGCGCCCTTATAAACGCCGGGGCTCACCGCGCGCACTTCGAGCACCTGGTCATCGATCGCGCGCGTCGGATGCACGAGCCGCAGGCGCAGCGTTTCCGGCAGCACGCCGGCGCCGCTCAAGGTCAGGCGCACGGTGTCGACCCCCAACTCGACACGCCCGCCGAGCGTCAATTGCTCCGCGCGCGTCGCGCGCGACAGGGTCTGGTTGATCGCCAGCCCGCGCTTGTAATAATCATCGGCGACCAGGCCATCGTCCGACTTCACCGCCAGCCACAGCGTGCAGAAGCCGGCGATGACGACAATGAAAGGCCCCGTCATGAGCAGCCACGGCCACGGCTCCCGGTACCACGGTTTTACCAGCAGGCTGTCGCTTAAAGTCGTCATGGTTGAATTCCCTGTTCAGCGCACAAAAAATACGGACTTCTCGTCCGCCTTGACCCCGGCATCCGTGCTGTTCTCGATGTGGAAATGCACCGGGTGCGAACCCGCCGTGGTCCGGGCCGGATCGACGCGCAGCGCCACCGGCAAAGTTATCGCGCCTGCGGCAGGCACTGTCACCGGCAGAGCAGCGACCAGTTCCATGCCGTCAATGCCGCTTGCGGTCACCGTGAACTGGTGGGCCTGCTCGGTCGTATTCATGATCTGCAGGCGATAAACGTTCTCGAGGCGGCCGTCGTTCAATTCGCGCACCAGGGTCGCGCGGTCGCGTATCACGTCGACCTTGAGCGGCACCCGCACATAAAGCATGACGAGGAAAGCGGCCACGACCGCGAGCAGGATCGTGCTGTAAACAAGCGTGCGCGGCCGCAGCACGTGGCGCAGGATGTCGCCGTCGCGGTATTTTCCATGCAGAGCGTTTTCAGTGGTGTAGCGGATCAGCCCGCGCGGGTAGCCCATCTTGTCCATCACCTGGTCGCAGCCGTCGATGCACGCGGCGCAGCCGATGCACTCGTACTGCAGTCCGTCGCGGATATCGATACCGGTCGGGCACGCCTGCACGCAGATGCCGCAGTCGACGCAGGCGCCGAGACCCACCGCCTTCGGGTCGGCGGATTTACTGCGCGAGCCGCGTGGCTCGCCGCGCTCGGCATCGTAGGTGATCACCAGCGTGTCAGAATCAAACATCACGCTCTGGAAGCGCGCGTACGGGCACATATGTTTGCACACCTGCTCGCGCATCCAGCCGGCGTTGCCATACGTTGCGAAACCGTAGAACAGGATCCAGAACGTCTCCCACGGGCCCAGACGCGTCTGCAGAAATTCCAGCATCAGTTCGCGAATGGGGGAGAAATAGCCGACAAAAGTAAACCCCGTCCACGCCGCGAACGCGATCCATACCAGGTGCTTGAAGACTTTCTTGACGAACTTCTCGATGTCCAGCCGTTTGCCGTCGAGTTTGATGCGCTGTACGCGGTCGCCCTCGATCGAGCGCTCTATCCACATGAAAATTTCGGTGTAGACGGTCTGCGGACACGCGTAACCGCACCACAGGCGGCCGGCCACCGCCGTAAAGAGGAACAACGAGAGCGCGGAGATGATCAACAGCGCGGTCAGGAAGATGAAATCCTGCGGCCAGAACACCATGCCGAAAATATAGAACTTGCGCGCCGCCAGATCGAACAGGACTGCCTGCCGCCCGTTCCATGTGAGCCACGCTGTCCCGTAGAACGCCAGCTGGGTGAGCACCACCAGCGTGATGCGCCAGTTGGCGAACCAGCCATGCACCGCGCGCGGATGTATGGTGCGGCGGACCTCGTAGAGATCGAGTTCGACCGGCGAACCGGCTGGCGCCAGCTTGGAAAGTGACTCACTCAAGCTGCCGCCCCGGATTTACTTCTTGTCCGGCTGCGACAGCGAGTATACGTAGGCCGCGAGAACGTGGATCTTGGCTTCGCCCAGCACGTCTTTGTGCGCCGGCATCATGCTCACGCCTGCCGCGACCATGTTGGCGCCGCGGCCTTTATTGATCGTCTCCATGATCGCGCTTTCCGACCCGCCATACAGCCAGATATCATCGGTAAGGTTGGGCGAGCCCAGCGCCTTGTTGCCTTTGCCGTCGGGACCGTGACAGGCCGCGCAGATGGTGCTGAATTTGCTTTTGCCGCGCGCCGCACGCAGTTCGTCATGCGTGCGTCCGGACAGGCTCAACACATAGTTCGCGACATCCTTGACGCCATCGTCGCCGCCCATTGCCCCGCCCAGCGGCGGCATTACGCCGTTGCGGCCATTCGTGATCGAGGCCTTGATGGTTTCAGGGTCGCCGCCATACAGCCAGTCGTTGTCGCGCAAATTGGGAAAGCCCTTGCCGCCGCCGGCGTCGGAGCCGTGGCATTGCGCGCAGTTGTTGAGGAACAATCTTTGCCCAATGGCGCGGGCTTCAGGGTCCGCCGCCACTTTTACAATGTCCTGCTGCAGATATTTGTCGAACATCGGGCCGTATTGCACTGCCGCCTGCTTCTGCTCATCGTCAAACTGACCGGTCGAAGTCCATCCCAATACACCGGCGTAATTGCCGAGGCCCGGATACAGCACGACGTACGCCAGCCCGAATACTATGGTGATGTAGAACATCCACATCCACCAGCGCGGCAGCGGATTGTTCCATTCGCTCAGGTCTTCGTCCCAGGTATGACCGGTGGTATCGGGTTGCCCGTCTTTGACCACCTGCGCGGTACTGGACGCATACAGCAGTACCGCACAGGCGAGCACGCTGATCACGGTAATCGCCCCGACGTACCACGCCCAGAAATCGCTGGTGAAATCGCTCATGATTTTTCACCGCGCGTGTCTTCCGTTGCGCGCCGGGGAGGTTCGATATCCTCTTCGAACGGCACGCGCGCCGCCGCCTCGAATTGCGCGGTACGCCTGCCGCTGCAGGCCCATGCGACGATGGCGAGAAACACCACCAGCATTACAACCGTCATCACGCTGCCAAATGTGCTGTAGTCCATTGCGCTCACCTTACGTTTCTCAATACCAGTCCCAGGCCCTGCAGGTACGCAACCACTGCGTCCTGCTCGCTCTTGCCCTTGCCCGCATCGGCCGCGCCGGCGATGTCCTCATCGGTGTACGGCACACCGACTTTGCGCAATGCGCGCAGTTTTGCCGGCAGCACTTCGGCGTTTACCGGCACGCGCGCGAGCCAGGCATATGCCGGCATGTTGGATTCGGGCACGAGGTCGCGCGGATTGTTCAGGTGGGTGCGGTGCCAGTCATCCGAAAACCTGCCGCCGACGCGCGCGAGGTCCGGGCCGGTGCGCTTGGAACCCCACACGAACGGATGGTCGTAAACGAACTCGCCGGCGACCGAATAGTGGCCGTAACGCTCGGTCTCGGCGCGAAACGGCCGGATCATCTGCGAGTGGCAGGTATTGCAGCCTTCGCGTATGTAGATGTCGCGGCCTTCGAGCTGGAGCGCGGGCAGAGGCTTCAGCCCCGCTACGGGCTCCGTCGTCGAGCGCTGAAAATACAGCGGCACGATTTCCACCAGCCCGCCCACCGCAACGACGAGAATGATAAGGACGATCAAAAGCCCCATGTTCTGTTCGATGATATCGTGTCGATTGCTCATATGCATGCTCCGGGTTCAGGCGTGCGCCAGGGCGACGGCGGGAATCTTCGCGTCGTCGACCGCGCGGCTGCCGGCGATGGTCTTCCACACGTTGTAGACCATGATCAACATGCCGGCGAAGAATATAAAGCCGCCCAGCAACCGGACCATGTAGTACGGATATGTGGCCTTGACCGCCTCGGCAAAGCTGTACGTGAGCGTGCCGTCCGCATTGATCGCGCGCCACATCAGGCCCTGCATCACGCCGGCAATCCACATTGCCGAGATGTAAAGCACGACGCCTATGGTCGACACCCAGAAATGCACGTTGATGAGCCTGACGCTGAACATTTCAGCGCGGCCGAACAGGCGCGGGATCAGGAAGTACATGGCGCCGATCGACACCATCGCGACCCAGCCGAGCGCGCCGGAGTGCACGTGGCCGACCGTCCAGTCGGTGTAGTGCGACAGCGCGTTCACGGTCTTGATCGACATCATCGGTCCCTCGAACGTCGACATGCCGTAGAACGACAGCGAAGTCACCAGGAACTTGAGGATAGGATCGGTGCGCAGCTTGTGCCACGCGCCTGACAAAGTCATGATGCCGTTGATCATGCCGCCCCACGAAGGTGCGAGCAGGATCAGCGAAAAAATCATGCCGAGCGACTGCGCCCAGTCGGGCAGCGCGGTGTAATGCAGGTGATGCGGGCCCGCCCACATATAGGTGAAGATCAGCGCCCAGAAATGCACCACCGACAACCGGTACGAATACACCGGACGCCCGGCCTGCTTCGGGATGAAGTAATACATGATGCCGAGAAAGCCCGCGGTCAGAAAAAACCCGACCGCGTTATGCCCGTACCACCACTGCACCATCGCATCCTGCACGCCGGCGTAGACCGAGTACGATTTCCAGAATGTCACGGGGATCGCCGCGCTGTTGACGAGATGCAGCAAAGCAACCGTCAGGATGAAGGCGCCGAAAAACCAGTTAGCGACATAGATATGCTTGACGCGGCGTTTGGCAAGCGTCCCGAAAAACACCACCGCATACGAAACCCACACCAGTGTGATCAGGATATCGATCGGCCATTCGAGCTCCGCGTACTCCTTGCCGCTGGTGAAGCCAAGCGGCAAAGTAATGGCGGCCAGCACGATAACCGCCTGCCAGCCCCAGAACGTGAAAGCCGCCAGCGGAGCGCAGAACAGGCGCGCATGACAGGTGCGCTGCACGACGTAATACGAAGTCGCGAACAGCGCGCAGCCGCCGAACGCAAAAATTACCGCGTTGGTGTGCAGCGGGCGCAGCCGGCCATAAGAGAACCACGGCCCGACGTTGAGCTCGGGCCACGTCAGTTGCGCGGCAATAATCACGCCGACCAGCATGCCAACCACGCCCCACACCACGGTCATGAGCGAGAATTGCCGCACGACCCGGTAGTTGTATGTGTCCTGCTCACTCATCAAAGCCACTCCCCGGATTTATGTGAGCGCATGGTAAAACGCCGCCCGCGCGGGCTTTTTGATCTAGGTCAACCCGCTGTCAATCGTGGCGGCACGCTCATTTATCGGCGGCACGGTCTTCGTCCATCAGAATGCGCTGCGCGGGCCCTTCGAGATCGTCGAACTGCCCACCGCGCAATGCCCACCAGAACACGGCGCCGATCAGAAACGCCAGCACCAGGCTCAACGGCACCAGCAGGTAAACGATATCCATACGCGGCTAGCTCGCAGGCGCCAGCAGCGGGAGCCGCGCCGCCGCCGGCCGCGGCGCGTGGCGCAGCAATCGCAGCGCATTCGCGACTACGAGCATGGAACTGGAGGCCATGCCGACGCCCGCCAGCAGGGGCGATACATAGCCGCATGCAGCAAGCGGAACCGCCGCCAGGTTGTAGGCAAATGCCCACGTGAGGTTCTGGCGCACGACGCGCAACGCGGCGTCCG
>JAIOOZ010000637.1 GCA_021414185.1 Betaproteobacteria bacterium | reverse complement strand
GCGTTGCTTTACGCAACAATTGCAGCGCTTGCAGTTGGTGGCGCAGATCGAGGTGTTGCAGCGGCTCGTCCAGCAGCATGATTCGCGGCGCCTGCGCCCACAGTTGCGCGAGCCGCGCGCGCTGGCGCTCGCCGCCCGACAAGGTTCCGTACGTTTGTTCCGCCAGCGCCGTGAGATCGAACGCCGCCAGCGCGCGCTCCACCGCGGCTTCGTCGTCCGCATGCCAGCCGAACAGCGCGCGCGCGTGCGGGTAGCGGCCGAGCATCACGTAGTCGCGCACCGTGCCCCAGAATTCCTGGTCTTCGCGCTGGAGGAGGATGCCGAGCGCGCGGCCGAGTTCGCGCCGCGAATAATCCGCCAGCGCCCTGCCCTCGATGGCGATATTGCCGGATGCAGGCGGCGCGAGCCCGGCCAGCGCATGCAACAGCGTGGTTTTGCCGCTGCCGTTGCAGCCCAGCACGCCCCACAATTCGCCGGGCACCATCTCCAACGCGAGATCGCGGCACAGCACCCGCGTGCCGACCGCAATAGTGAGCTGGTCTGCGCGCAGGTTCATGGCCGCCGCGACAGCAGGATGAGCAGCACGGGCACCCCCAGCAATGCAGTGAATACGCCGACCGGCAACTGCTGCGGCGCCCACACCGTGCGCGCAAAAGTGTCGGCGAGCGCCACGAAGCTGCCGCCCACCAGTGCCGAAGCCGGCAGCAGCCAGCGATGATCGTTGACGCCGGCCAGGCGCAATGCATGCGGCACCATGATGCCGACGAAGCCTATGCTGCCGCCGAGCAGCACCGCCGCGACCGTCGCCACCGCGGCGCCGAAATAGATCGCCGACTGCAGGCCGCCCACCGCGACGCCGAGAGCCCGCGCTTTCAATGCGCCGAGCGCGAGAGCGTTGAGACTGCGCGATTTCAATGTGAATACCAGCACTACCAGCGTCAAAACGAACCAGGCGCCGCCGCTCGCATCAGCGTGAGACAAATCCCCCATCAACCAGAACAGCATGCCGCGCAATTGCGCCTGCGGCGCAAGCGTCAGCAATAGACTAATCAGCGCAGTGAATCCCGCCGACAGCACGACGCCCGTCAGCAACAAGCGGTGCAAATTCCAGTCGCCGGCGCGAAACGACAACCCGAACACGATCGCGATGGCGCCCAGCGCGCCAGCCAGCGCGGCGAGATTGCTGCCGGCGACGCCGGCGCCGAGCAGCACCGCAGTCAGCGCGCCGAGAGCCGTCCCGCCCGAAATGCCGAGTATGTAAGGGTCAGCCAGCGGATTCCTGAGCAGGACCTGCAGCAGCACGCCCGAGGTCGCGAGCAATCCGCCGCACGCAAACGCGGCAAGCACGCGCGGCAGGCGCAGTTTCCAGATCACATCGTCAACGATGCCGGGCGTCGGCAGGAAGATGCTGTCGAACACCTGCAACGGAGAAATCGGAAAAGTGCCGAACAGCAGCGCGATGAACAGGCTGCCGGCGGCGACCAGCGCCAGCACGACAATCAGCGGCGCGCGCGTCATTCAGGCCAGACTGAGTATCTGCCAGCCGTGTTTCGCGGCGTGCGCCCGCAGCGTGTCGTCCGGGTCGACCGCCACCGGGCGCGTGACGCACTTGAGCAGCGGCAGGTCGTTCAGCGAGTCGCTGTAAAAACTGCTTTGCGCGAACGATGACAACTTTTGCCCGCGGCCGGCCAGCCACTGTTCGAGCTGCGTCACCTTGCCTTCGCGAAAGCACGGCGTGCCGGTCACTTCGCCGGTGAATTCGCCATCGACGTGCGCGGGCTCGGTCGCGATCAGGTGTTCGATGCCGAATTCGCGCGCAATCGGCGCTGTCACAAAGCTGTTGGTCGCAGTAACGATGGCGCACAGGTCGGCGCGATGGCTCTCGATCAATTCACGCCCGCGCGGCCGCATGATGGGCAGGATTTTCACGCGCATGAATTCGCGGTGCCATTCGTCGAGCACTTTGCGCGGGTGGCGCGCCAGCGGCTTCAACTGAAAGTCGAGAAACTGGTGAATATCGAGCGTGCCGTCCTTGTACTGCTCGTAAAACGCATTGTTGCGCGCCTCGTACACCTCGCGGTCGAGCACGCCCTTCTCGATCAGGAACTGCGCCCACTCAAAGTCGCTGTCGCCGGTCAGCAGGGTGTTGTCGAGATCGAATAGCGCGAGGTTCAACTGGCACTCTCCATCAAATAAAATCTGTAAATCAAAGTCAGCCGCCGATGAACGCCGATTAACGCCGATCAAATTCCGGAATCGCCAACTCGCCTATGCCAAGGTGTTTGATTCTATCTGCGTTCATCGGCGTTTATCGGCGGTTTCAACTTATTTTGCGGTGGCATCGAGCAACTCCCGCAGCAGCGGCAGCGTAATGGCGCGCCGGTTGGCGAGCGAATAACGGTCGAGCGCGTCGAGCAAGGCAAGCAGCGACGGCAGGTCGCGCTGCGCGTGGCGCAACAGGTACGCGATGACTTCCTGCGATAACTGGAACCCGCGCGCCTGCGCATGGCGTTTTAACGCGGCGACTTTTTCTTCTTCATTCAGTCCGTGCACCTGGTAGACAAGCCCCGCTCCCAGACGTGTCACAAGGTCCGCGCGCAACTTGAGTTGCGCCGGCGGCGCATTGCCGCTGGCGAGCAGAGTGCCGTTGCCGGCCTTGATGCGATTGTGCAGATTGAATACGGCGATCTGCGCCTCTTCGTTCAACAGGTGCACGTCGTCGACCGCGCACAGCGCGTCATCTGGGGCACCGAACTTCGTCGCGCCGGAATCGAACATCTGCGCCTGCCTGCCATCGGCGCGCGCGGCGTCCACCACCGCCTGCAACAGATGGCTGCGGCCACTGCCGGGAGCGCCCCACAGATAAATGAAACGCTCACCGCTCGCCGCGTTCGCCATTGAATACAGCGCGACCACGACTTCGGCGTTGCGGCCGGGCACGAAGTTGTCCAGTGCCGGCGCCGGCGCCTGCGCGATATCGAGCGCGAGTTGCTTCATGCGCGGCGCATTGCAACAGAGCGGTATGGGGTCATTTCGGGTAAAATTCGGGGCGCAACAATGACATACAACGTCATGGCAACAATGACATACATGACATACAACGTCATGGAAAGCGCTATCTTACCCGACCCATCCGCTGTTTACGACCCGCGAGAGCGCATCTTGACCACACCCGATCCAGCCAAATCTCTCACTTACCGCGATGCCGGCGTCGACATGGACGCCGGCGATCAGCTCGTCGAGAACATCAAGCCGCACGCCAGGAAAACGATGCGGCCGGAAGTGCTCGCCGGCATCGGCGGCTTCGGCGCCCTGTGCGGCATTCCCGCGAAGTATCGCGAGCCAGTATTGGTATCGGGCACCGACGGCGTCGGCACCAAGCTGAAACTCGCGTTCGAACTCAACCGCCACGACACCATAGGCATCGATCTGGTGGCGATGAGCGTCAACGATATCCTCGTGCAGGGCGCCGAGCCGCTGTTCTTCCTCGATTATTTCGCGTGCGGCAAGCTCGATGTGGCGACCGCCACCGACGTCGTCAAGGGCATAGCGGCAGGCTGCGGACAAGCAGGTTGCGCGCTTATCGGCGGCGAGACCGCGGAGATGCCCGGCATGTACCCGGCCGGCGAATACGATCTCGCCGGCTTCGCGGTGGGCGTGGTCGAGAAAAGTAAAATCATCGACGGCAAAACCATCCAGGCCGGCGACGCCGTGCTGGGGCTCGCTTCGAGCGGCGCGCATTCCAACGGCTATTCGCTGATCCGCCGCATCGTTGCGCAAAACAAGATCGATCTGTCCACGCAACTCGACGGCAAAGCGTTAAGCGATCTGATACTGGCGCCGACACGCATCTACGTGAAACCACTGCTGCAACTGATGGCAAAACTGCCGGTCAAAGGCATGGCGCACATTACGGGCGGCGGCATCGTCGACAACGTGCCGCGCATATTGCCCGAGCACCTCACGGCGCGGCTGACGCGCGCGAACTGGCCGCAGTCGCCGTTCTTCGCATGGCTGCAGCGCGAAGGCAACGTGGACGGCGCGGAAATGCTGCGCGTGTTCAATTGCGGCATCGGCATGGCGGTCATCGTCGCCGCGCAGGATGCTGACGCGGCGACCATATTGCTGAGCGCGGCAGGTGAAACCGTATACCGCATAGGCAGCATAGACGCACGCGCGAAAAACGAGGCGCAAACCATCGTCACATGAAGAACATCGTCATCCTGATCTCGGGGCGCGGCAGCAATATGCAGGCGATCCTCGAAGCGCGGCTGCCGCTGACGGTCGCCGCGGTGATCAGCAATGACCCCAAAGCCGGGGGATTGGCAACCGCGCAAAAACACGGCATTGCAACACGCGTCGTCGATCATCGCGCGCATGCCAATCGCGCCGCGTTCGACACAGCGCTCTCGACTGAAATCGACGCCTTCAAACCGGACCTCGTCGTGCTGGCCGGCTTTATGCGCATCCTGACCGGTGATTTCGTAAACCGTTATCGCGGCCGGCTCATCAATATCCACCCGTCGCTGCTGCCTTCGTTCACCGGGCTAGACACCCACCGCCGCGCGCTCGAGGCGGGCGTCAAAGTCCACGGCTGCACGGTGCATTTCGTGACGCCCGAACTCGACCACGGGCCGATCATCATCCAGGCTGCAATACCGGTACTGGAAAGCGACAGCGAAGACACGCTGGCGGCGCGCGTGCTCGCCGAGGAACACCGCATCTATTCGCAGGCGCTGCGCTGGTTCTGCGACGGGCGTCTCAAAATTACGCCTCAAGGCACCGTCACGATCATAGCGGCGCGCGGCGCTGGCAGCGCGCTCGTCTCGCCGACATTCGATTCATGATGTTGCGCGCCCTCATTGCGTTGGCCATTGCTGCCGTCGTCACGGCCGTGAGCGCCGCAACGCCGCCGCAATCGGTCAAGGCGACCTATGATGTCTACAGAGACGGCCTGCACGTCGCTACTACGCAGGAAACTTACGAAAAAAACGGCGACCGCTACCACATCGAAAGCGACAGCAATCCCGCGGGGCTGCTCGCATTGTTTGTGCGTACCAAGATCAGGGTGCAGAGCGCAGGCACCGTTACCGCCGCCGGCCTGCAGCCCGAGAAGCTCGACTACGGCCGCCTCGACGACGCCAGCAAGAACGTGAGCGCCGCCTTCGACTGGCGCGCGCGCGAACTGCACCTGACTTTCGACGGCCGCAGCGAAACCCTGACGCTGGTCACCGGCATGCAGGACCGCCTGAGCGTGATGTACCAGTTCATGTTCCTCTCCCCGGACAAGGCGAAGCTGCTTGAGTTTCCGATGACCAACGGCAAGAAGGTCGAGCGCTACCGTTACGAGCTGGCAAACCACGCGGCGCTCGACACGCCGCTCGGCAAACTCAATACCCTGCACCTCGTAAAGCACCGCGACCCCGGCGAGAACGGCACCGAAGTCTGGCTGGCCGCCGACCGCAATCTCTTTCCGGTCAAGCTGCTGATCCTGGAAAACGACGGCACGAAATTCGAACAAATCATAACGCGGCTCGAGTTCAAATGACCGGCGCCGGCGTCATGCGCAAATTCGGCTGGTTCGTCGCGCTGTCGGTGTGCGCGCACCTGTGGCTGCTGTATGGCGTGCCGTTCGAGATGCCGCGTTTTGCAGCCCCGCCGCCCGTGCTCGAAGCGCGCCTGCAACCCGCTGAACCGTTGCCGCCAGCATTGCCGCGCGCGCCGGCAAAACTCAAGCCCGGTCCGGTAAGGGAGTCCAGCGCACCATTGATGCAAGCGGCCAATGCACCGGTATTCGCGCCCGCAATCGCGCCGCCGCAGACTGCGCCCGAGCCTGCCGCAGCCGAAACGCCTGCAGCACCTGCCGTCGTCGAGAAAAATCCGGTCGCCGCACCCGCGCCGCCGCTCGCCAGGCGCTTGCCGCGCAAAGGCGAAATCTCCTATGTACTTTATTTAGGCAACAACAAATTGGCGGTCGGCCAGACCACGCAGAGCTGGCAACTCAGCGGCGACCGTTACCATCTGACCAGTTCCTCCGAAACCACCGGGCTCGCCGCGCTCTTCAGCCGCCAGCGTATCGCGTATGAAAGTCACGGCCGGCTGACCGCCGGCGGGCTGCGTCCGGAACGGTTTACGAACGAGCGCGTGCGCTCCGGCAACAGCGAAAAAGCCGCCGCCGATTTCGACTGGGGCAAGACCACGGTCAATATCGACAATCCGCCGCGCAGCGTCGCGCTGCCCGCCGATGCGCAGGACATCGTCAGTTTCATGTACCAGCTGGGGCTCATGCCGCTGACGCCGGGCCGCATCGAACTGCCGGTCACCAACGGCTGGAAGCTTGAGCGCTACGAGCTGGATATCGGCATCGAAGATCGGGCGAGCAGATCGTGAACGATATCCGCGTAGCCGAAGATTGACCCCTTAAAACATTTGCCACAGAGAGCACAGAGAACACAGAGAACGGCCAGTAAACAGATGGCAATCAATCACGCAGTCGTGGGTTGCCCTTCCTCTGTGAACTCTGTGACCTCTGTGGCTTGCCTGTGGATTTTTTTCTTCTAGATTAAGGCCACCCTTGCCATCCCCCCTCCGCAAACCACGCACCAAAAAACTCGCGGTGCAGTCCAACGCCGCCTTCGCCCACCTCGCGGCGGCGGAGGCAGCGCTCGCCCGCGTGCTGCCGATGACGCAGCCGGCCGATGCGGTGCTGCACAGTTTTTTCCGCGCGCATGCCGATCTCGGGCAGCGCGACCGCCAGTTCATCGCCGAGACGGTGTTCGGCATCCTGCGGCGGCGCATCGGCATTGAATACCATACCGGCGCGGACACGCCGCGGCGCCTGCTGCTCGCCTACCTGAACCGCGTGCAGGGCATGAGCCTGCGCCAGCTCGAACCGCTGCTCGGCAACGACAACGCGCAATGGGCCGCGGGACTCAAAGCGCGGCCCGACGCTGATACGCCGCTCCACGTCAAAGCCGAACTTCCGGAGTGGCTCGTCGCCATGCTTGCCGCCGATATGCCGGAAGACGAAATCCTCGCGCTCGGCCGCGCCATGCAGCAGCCGGCGCCGCTCGATCTACGCGTCAACGCACTCACCGGCGATCGCGACAAAATCATGCAGCAGTTGACGATCGAAGGGCTGAACGTAAAACCGACGCCGCACGCGCCGCTCGGCATACGCATCGAAGGCAATCCCGCGCTCGGGCGCAATCCGCTTTTTACCAGCGGGCGCATCGAGGTGCAGGACGAAGGCAGCCAGTTGCTGTGCTATCTGCTGGCGCCCAAGCGGCGCGAAATGGTCGTCGATTTCTGCGCCGGCGCCGGCGGCAAGACGCTGGCGCTGGGCGCGCTGATGCAGTCGCAGGGCCGGCTCTACGCGTTCGACATCAGCGACTCGCGTCTGAACAAATTGAAACCGCGGCTCAAACGCTCGGGTCTGTCGAACGTGCACCCGCAGTTACTGGTCAACGAGAACGACATCAAGGTCAAGCGGCTGGCCGGCAAGATCGACCGCGTGCTGGTCGATGCGCCGTGCAGCGGCTTCGGCACGCTGCGCCGCAATCCCGACCTCAAATGGCGCCAGAACGAAGCAGGCATCGCGGAGCTGACGGCCAAGCAGGGCCGCATCCTGACGGCCGCCGCCGCGCTGGTCAAACCCGGCGGCCGGCTGGTCTATGCGACGTGCAGTTTCGTGCGCGCCGAAAATCAGGGCGTGGTGGCGACGTTTCTGGCCGCGCACCCGCAGTTTCAACTGCTGCCCGCCAATCAGGTGCTGGCCCAGCAGCATATTGCGCTGGATACCGGCGAGTATTTGCAGCTCTACCCGCATCGTCAGGGCTGCGACGGTTTTTTTGCCGCCGTACTCGTGCGCAGCGCAGCCGCGCCGTGAATGTCGCCGCGCTCCGCGATGCCAGTATTCACCAGACATGTTTTGACGTCCGGCTTTCGCTGACACAGCCAATTCGCTGATTTAATTCCAACGAATTTACCGTTTAAGGACTCATGAATATCGACACTGCAGACCGACGTGGGCACAAAAATGCTGCGCCGGCTTTTCTCTTCGCATTGTTTTCAATGCAGGTATTCGCCCTCCAACCCGCCCCTCCCGTTGCTCCGTTTGCGGCAACCGGCACGCTGCAGTACGCGTTTACCGCGGAACACCACGCCGACGAGATGATCATTGCCGCCATCGACGCCGCGCGCCGGCAGGTGTTGATGCAGGCCTACATCCTGACCCATAGACGTATTGCGGACGCACTGGTGCGGGCAAAAAGCCGCGGCCTCGAAGTCGCGGTCATCGCCGACCACGAGCAAGCGCGCGCCAATCCGGCAATCGTGCGCGACCTCATGCGCGCCGGCATCCCGTTGCTGGCGGATGCACAGCACGCCGCCGCGCACAACAAAGTCATCGTTATCGATACCGGCCACGCGGATTGCGCGGTCGTGACGGGCAGTTTTAATTTCACGTACGCCGCGCAACACCGCAACGCCGAGAATGCGCTGGTCCTGCGCGGCAACCCGCCGTTGTGCGACGCATACTTCAACAACTGGCGGCGCCACCAGGCGCACTCGCATGCGCAAACGAACAAGCAGTAGCGATATGCCGGCGTGCTAGAATTATTTTTGCCGACTGCGCGCCCTGCAAACCGTGACCGACTCCCTCGAACCCCTTTTCCTCTCGCTGTGGAAAGACCTGCACGACGAGCGCATCCTGTGGCAGGTCGCGACCATCGCGGCAAGCCTGGTCCTCGCGTACTGGCTTTCGTATCTGCTGCGGCCGCGGCTCCACGCCGGCAACGGCAGCAAACTCGAATTCGGCATGGGCGGACTGCGCCGCCTGATATTCCCGCTTGCGGCCCTGGCATTCGTGCTGAGCGGACGCTGGGTGCTCGCGCATTACCAGACCAGCGTCAGCCTGCTCAGCATCGCAGTGTCGCTGCTGACGGCCATGGCCATCATTCGCTTCGTGGTTCATCTGCAGCGCCTGGTGTTCGCGCCGGGCAACGTGCTCGACATATTCGAACGCACCATCGTCTGGCTGGTGTGGCTCGGCTTCGCCCTCTACGTGCTGGGTCTGGCGCCCGGGATTCTCGAATTCTTTGACGGCGTCGGCTTCAAAGTCGGCGGGCATCGCATCTCGCTGCTGTTGATCGGCCAGGCCGTGGTGTGGGTAGTGGTCGCACTGCTGCTCGCGCTGTGGATCGGCCGCCTGCTGGAAGAACGCCTGATGTCGGCGCACGGCATGGACGTGACGCTGCGCGTGATGCTGAGCAAGCTGCTGCGCGCATTGCTCGTGCTGCTGGCGGTGCTGATCGTGCTGCCCGCGGTCGGCATCGACCTCACCGCGTTGTCGGTGTTCGGCGGCGCACTGGGCGTTGGCATCGGCTTCGGCCTGCAGAAGATCGCCAGCAATTACATCAGCGGCTTCATCATCCTGCTCGACCGCTCGGTGACCATAGGCGATCTGGTCACAATCGAAAAGCACACCGGCAAACTGGCCAAGATGACGGCGCGTTACGTCGTCGTGCGCGCGCTCGACGGCACCGAGGCGATCATTCCGAACGAAACAGTGATCACGTCGACCGTGATCAATCAGTCCTACACCGACCGCAAGGTTGCGATTTCGATGACCGTGCAGGTGAGCTACGACTCCGACCTGGATCTCGCCATGCGATCGATGACCGATGTCGCCAAACGCCATGTGCGGGCATTGGCCGACCCGCCCCCGGTCGTACTGATCAAGGCATTTGCCGACAATGGCATCGACCTCGAACTGGCGGTGTGGGTCGAAGATCCCGAGCAGGGCAAGACGAATCTGCGCTCCGATATCTATTACGGAATCTGGCGGGAATTCAAGGCGCGGGGCATAGTAATTCCCTATCCGCAGCGTGAAGTCCGACTGGTCGGCGGCGAACCCGCTCAATCCGACAAATAATCCATATAAAACATGGTTCTATGCAGAGGGCTCACGGCACGCCTAAAGTTCAATTTCCAGTGCCAAAATAGTCCTTCCCTGAGCGGGGTTATTTAGCTAAACTCGCGGCCAATTACCTTCATAATTATTATTAAATAATCCTATGTTTTCAGGCATCTTCAGTCTTCCCTGGTGGGGCTACGTAGTGGTCACGCTGGTGTTCACTCACATCACCATTGCGGCGGTCACCATCTACCTGCACCGGCATTCGGCGCACCGCGCGCTCGACCTGCACCCGGTCATCAGCCATTTCTTCCGCTTGTGGCTGTGGCTGACTACGGGCATGGAAACCAAACAGTGGACCGCGGTCCATCGCAAACACCACGCGCGCTGCGAAACTGAAGAAGACCCGCACAGCCCGGTCGTGCTCGGCATCGAAAAAGTGATGTGGCAGGGCGCCGACCTCTACAAACTCGAATCGAAGAACGCCGAAACGCTCGAAAAATTCGGCCAGGGCACGCCTGACGACTGGATGGAGCGCAATATTTACTCGTCGCATTCGGTAGCCGGCATCGCCACCATGATGATCATCAATCTCGCGTTGTTCGGCTTCATCGGCCTGACGATCTGGGCGGTGCAGATGATGTGGATTCCGTTTTTTGCGGCCGGCATCATCAACGGCGTCGGCCACTACTGGGGCTACCGCAATTTCCAGGCAGAAGACGCCAGCCGCAACATCGTGCCGTGGGGCATCCTCATCGGCGGCGAAGAACTGCACAACAACCACCATGCTTACCCCTCCTCGGCGCAACTGTCGAACAAATGGTGGGAATTCGACATCGGCTGGATGTATATCCGCACGATGGAAATACTCGGCCTCGCCCGCGTGAAGAAGGTCGCCCCCAAGGTCATGCTCGCCGCGGACAAGACGCAGTGCGACCAGGACACGCTGCATGCGGTGATTCAAAGCCGTTACGACGTGCTGACCAAGTATGCGCGCTCGGTCAAACAAACCTGCGCCGACGAAATCGCGCATTTGAAAACGCGCGCGGTACGCGTCGACCGTTCGATGGTCAAGCGCTGGCTGCAAAACGACGAACAAAAGCTCTCCGCGCTCGAGCGCGAGCGCATGAAGGAAGTGCTGAGCAACAGCAAGACGCTGCACACCGTGTACTCGATGCGCCAGGAGCTGACTTCGCTGTGGCAGCGCTCAACCGCCAACAAGGACGAACTGGTGCGTCAGCTTGAAGACTGGTGCCACCGCGCCGAGGCCAGCGGTATCGTGGCGCTGCAGGACTTTTCCAAGCGCCTGCGCCGCTACCAACTCGCCCGCGTCTAAGCGCGCTCTGGCAGGACAACAAAAAGCCCGCATTAGCGGGCTTTTTGTTTGCGGGCGTTGAACGGTGCTTTGCGTCCGTTCCAACGACCGCACGTAAACCGGCGGCTACGCCGTCCGGATTTATTTGATTTTGGTTTCCTTGTAGATCACGTGCTTGCGCGCGACCGGATCGAATTTCTTTATTTCGAGCTTGTCCGGGGTGGTGCGCTTGTTCTTGTTGGTGGTGTAGAAATGGCCAGTGCCGGCGGTCGATTCGAGTTTGATTTTTTCACGCATGGTCGGCTCCTGTTAAATATCCACGCCGCGCGCGCGCATTTCCGCGATCACAACGTCGATGCCCTTCTTGTCGATCGTGCGCAGGCCGTGCTGCGATACGCGCATGTTGACCCAGCGGTTTTCAGTCTCGACCCAGAAACGGCGGTTTTGCAGATTGGGCAGGAAACGGCGACGCGTCTTGTTGTTCGCGTGCGAAACGTGGTTCCCCAGCTGCGGCTTCTTGCCTGTGACGTCACATAACCTGCGCCCATTTTGCGACTTCGGCCTTGATGTGCGCGGCGTACTGGTCGGGCGTGGACAGCACCGGGTCGAACGCAAGCTGATTGAGCCGCTCGCGCCCGGCGGGCGAACTCATGCCCTTCACAATCTCCGCGTTGAGTCGGGCAACGATTTCGCGCGGCAGGTTAGCCGGCGCGTTAACGCCCACCCACGAACTCACGTCGAAACCCTTGATGCCCGATTCGTCTATCGTTGGCAGTTCGGGCGCGGCACTGGAGCGCTTGATGCTGGTAACCGCGATGCCGCGCAACTTGCCCGTCTTTACGTGCGGCAGCGCCGTCGGCTGGTTGGAAAAAGTCATGCTGACCTGGCCAGCGATGGCGTCGGTGATCGCCGGCGCACCGCCCTTGTAAGGCACATGCACGAGATCCACGTGGCCCATCGACTTGAACAGCTCGCCCGACATATGGTCGGACGAGCCGCTGCCCGACGACGAGAACGTGAGCTTGCCCGGATTGGCTTTGGCGAGCGCGATCAGTTCCTTTGCGGTCTTTACCGGTAGCGACGGATGCACCACCAGCACGTTGGGCACCTGCGCGATCTGGATGATCGCAGTGAAGTCGCGCACTGGGTCATACGGAATCTTCGAGTAGATCGCCGGGTTGATCGACAGCGAGCCGATGCCGCCGATCAGCAACGTGTAGCCGTCGGGCGCGGCTTTGGCCACCAGCTCGGTACCGATTACACCGTTCGCACCCGGGCGGTTGTCGACGATAGCCTGCTGACCAAAGGCGGCAGTCAATTGCTCCGCCACCACGCGTCCTATAATGTCGGTGCTGCCGCCGGCGGGAAAAGGCACAAAGATGCGGACGGTTTTGGCGGGATAGTTTTGCGAATGGGCAGATGCCGCGGCGAGCGCCGCGAACATGGCGCCCATGACAACAGTGCTCTTGTGCATGGCTCCTCCAGGAAACTCGATTCGCAACGAACGAGCCACGTTCGGCCCGCATCAAAAACTACCAGTTCAAGACTTGACCGCGGTATTGGCCTCTTGCAATCAAGCCGCGTGATGCCAGTTCTCCGGCACCGTCGGCCCCACGTCGCTGATGGTCGCCCTGCGCATGGCGCGCGGCTGGCTTTCGTCGAACGGCCGCCCGCGGTGCATGGTGCAGCGGTTGTCCCACAGCACCACGTCGCCGACCGCCCAGTGATGCTGGTAAGTAAAGGCGGGCTGCGTCGCGTGTTCAGTCAACTCGTCCACGAGGCGCCGGGCTGCCGCGTCGTCCATGCCGTAAATCTTCGTGATGTGCGAGGCGAGATAAAGCGACTTGCGGCCGTTCGCCGGATGGGTGCGGATCAGCACCTGCGGCACTGCGGGCCGCAACGCGCGGCGCTCGGGGCTGATCGACTCGGGATCGAGGCCGACCATCAGGCGCGTGCGAAAGTAATCGTGCTCCGCGATGAGTCCTTCGAGCGGTTCGCGGCGGGCGGCGGGCAACGCGTCCCAGGCGGCGCGCATGTCCGCGAACTCGGTCTCGCCGCCGGTGGGCGAAACTGATTGCGCCGTCAGCATGGACATCTTGGCAGGCGTGCGCTTGAACGTGCTGTCGGTGTGCCAGAACTGGTTCGCGAGATTGATCAGGCGGCGGTTGTCGGTATGGGTGAGGAGCTTGCCGTTCTCGTCCAGGTTCGAGATGTCCTGCATACCGACCCCGATCCGGCGCTTGTCGCCCGGCGTCTGCACAAATGGCTGGGGCGAGAATTCGAGTTCGCCGAAGTACTTTGCGAAAGCCAGTTGCTGTTCCTCGCTGATCGGCTGGCGGTGAAACACCAGAACCGCATAGCGGTTGAAAGCCGCCTCGATCTCGGCGAAGACCGCGTCGGTCAAACGCGCCAGGTCGACGTCGCCGATTTCGGCAACGAACTCCGGTGTTACTGGCTTGATGGAAATCATTTCTGTTCCTGCATTATTCGATCGGTTGTATCCCCGCGGCCTTGACGACCCTCGCCCACTTCGCCACTTCATTGCGCGCGAAGTCGGCCGACTGCTCAGGCGTCATGGGCATAGCGTCCACGGCCATGCTGGCAAAGCTGTCGATCGTTTCCTTCGACTTCAGGCCTTTGACGATCGCCTGGTTCAGTCGCGTGATGACTTCGCGCGGCGTGCCCGCCGGTGCCAGCAGGGAGAACCAGCTCATGGCGCTGTAGCCGGGCAGGCCTGCTTCGCTGATCGTCGGAATGTCCGGTGCGACCGGCGAGCGCTTGTCCATGGTGACGCCCAGCGGACGCAGCTTGCCGGCCTGCACCAGCGGCATCAGGCCGGAGAACGAATGGATCAGGAAATCCGCTTCGCCGCCGATGACGGCGACCGTCGCCGGGACAGCGCCTTTGTACGGGATGGGAATGGTCCGGATGCCCGCCATGTTGTTGATCATCTCGGACATCAGTTGCGACGAGCCGCTGACCGATGCGTAATTGAGCTTGCCCGGATTCTTCTTGGCCAGCGCGATCATTTCCTTCAGGTTCTTCGCCGGGATGCTCGGATGCACGACCAGCAGGAAACCGGCGACGGCGAGGATGGAGATGTGCTCGTAGTCTTTCACCGGATCGTAGGGAAGTTTCGCATACAGGCTCGGCGCGATGCCATGCGTGCCCTGGCTGCCGATCAGCAGCAGGTAGCCGTCGGGCGGGGCCTTGGCGACCAGCGCGCTGCCGAGCTGGCCATTGGCGCCGCCGCGGTTTTCCACAATCACCGGCTGGCCCATCGGCTCGAGCTGGCGCGCGACCGTGCGGCCGATGACGTCGGTGATGCCGCCGGGGACAAACGCGACCACCACGCGGACAGCTTTGCTGGGGTACGCCGCAGGCGACGGTTGCGCGGCGAGCGGCAACGACAGAAAGGCCAGTGCCATCGCACCAAACATCAGACCGGGTCGCTGCATGCATGCTCCACGATGTTGTCTCACTGCGGCTTTACACCGGCGATCTCGTTCGGCGGCCTGTCGCGGCGGCGTAATATTGATTTCAGTATCGGCGGCCACGACGCTGTCGACCAGATCCGATGACCGGAGTACCTTGATGGTGGCCTGATTGATGCGCGCCGCAACCTCGCGCGGCGCGCCGGCAAACGCCGTCAGCGAATACCACGTGTTTGTGCTGTAACTGCGGCGCACAGGAAATTTGAACGCCCCCTCCTTTTATTGTCCGCAACTATATCGCCGGCCCCACACGCGGTCAATCGCACGGTGAGGATCGCAGCAATCGATTCGTCAGGCTGAGCGCACCGATATTTCCAGCGGCCACGGATAATTCCCGGGTTTTAAATCGGGGCGCAGCATGAAGCGATAGCCCAACTGGTGAATAGTCGTCTGGCCATGCGGGACATTGTGCAGCGCTGCCCCGCCCTGGACGCCGAACTCGACCGGATTTTGCAGACCCGTTATCCGGACCGCCAGGAATACGTCGCTGCGCGGACGGAAATCGACGATGAAGCCGTCCGGCGTGTTCGTTACCACGGAGAATCTCGATGCGGCCAGCACTTCCACATAACCGCGCTCGATATCGCGCGGCGTTACGGTAATCACCGCCGCCTGGTGCTCGACCTGCATGCGGAAGAAAGTCGCGACGCGGGCCACGACGTTCAGCCTGGTCGTGTTCCCTTCGGCATGCGCATAGCGCACGACCGACGCCGGCACAAGCGACACGATCGCGCACAGAGAAAAATTTATGATCCGTTTTGACAAGATGGCACCGAACGCCCAGGTTTACTGGAGTCATTACGGCGGCTTGATGCGATACTTGAATTTGCCCCCCGCTCGCCCGTGTGGCAGCCGCCACAATCGCGCCTCATTCCGTGAATGAGAAAGACAAGCTCGTTGCGAATTTCAGGCGTGAGAGGTGATCACAATATGTGATCGCTATAAGTCGTCGGAGTCATTGGACATATATGACTCCGACCCCGTATATCCGGGAGCAAGGGTGTCAGCACCTGTCGCTGCGGATCAGCTGTCTGCTGGCGTCAGCCTTTCCCGCGCAGCGGGCGCTCCGCGCGAGGCGTCGTCGTTAACGCAGCATCTGCTGCACGAGTTTTGCCGCGCGAGGGTGTGGAGGTCGAGCAAAGGCATCCGGCGAGCGGAATGGCCGCGTGCCTTCGCAGTAGGCCTTGTGCATGAGGCGACGATGCTGGCCGTCGAATGCGTCCCGGCGATGCATGAGGCACTGGTTGTCC
This sequence comes from Betaproteobacteria bacterium, assembly GCA_021414185.1. Classification (GTDB taxonomy): domain Bacteria; phylum Pseudomonadota; class Gammaproteobacteria; order Burkholderiales; family SG8-41; genus PALSA-1004. The sequence goes on along the minus strand of JAIOOZ010000637.1, from coordinate 12,939 downwards.
CACACCAGCAGATCACCGGTCCGCCATTTCTGTGTCCAGGTGAACTCCTTCCTCACCGCGTGCTGCCAAAGGAAGTTAAGCAGTTCCTCCGATTCCGCTACCGGCAAGCCGTCGATGTAGGCATTGGAGCGGCGGCCGAGGTACAGCGTGTTGTAGCCGGTGACGGGATGCGTCCTCACGATCGGGTGCACGGTCCCTGGGCAGTTGACGACGTCTTTCGTATGCTTGGCCCCGACGTGTAGTTCGCCCCCAGCGTTGTACGTGCTGTCATGCTTCAGGTTGCTGTCTCGGATCCGCTCGAATATGTCACGCGGCAGCGTATCGAGGGCGGCATACATGTTCGTGAACTGCGTATCACCGCCATGCGGGGGAACCTCCAGCGCCAGAAAGGTCGAGTAGCTGGGCGGTTTTTCCACATACGAGGTGTCGGTATGCCAGAACGCTTCGCCATCACCAAGGGAGCCGATCGGAACACCATCTTCCTTGATGTTCGAGATCAGTGAAATGCAGGGGTATTGATTGTCGCGTTCCTTGACTCCGCGCGTGGCCCGCGGCGCCTTTGCCGGCACGCCGAAGCGTTCGTTGAAAACGGTCTGTTCCGCCTTGCTGAGTTGCTGGCCCCGAAACAGCAGGATGAGGTGGTCCTCAAGGGCCTGACGGATGATCGGGAAGCTGGCGTCGTCCAGCGCCCGCACGTCGCAGCCAAGGATTTCCGCGCCCAGGGTGCCGGGCAACGGGGAAACCTCTATCGCATTGCGTTGTTTTGCCTCAGCAGTCGATACCATCATGCGCTCCTTTACCAGTTAATCAGTCCGTACCAATTTTTGCCGCCCGGATCACCTTGCTCCATTTGGTAAATTCGGCACGGGTGAGACGGCCGAGTTCTTCCGGTGTGCTCGGTGCAGGATCGATGCCCTGCTTGTCAAACGTGGCGCTCGTTTCCGGGTCGCGCAGGGCATCCTGCGCCGTCGTGCTGAGCAGTCTCAGAATGGCCGGCGGCGTACCCGCGGGCGCGTACATGGCGTTCCACGAAACGACCTCATACCCGGGGATGCCGGCCTCGGCGATGGTCGGCACGTCCGGCAGCAGCGGGGAGCGTTTCGGTCCCGTGACGCCAAGCGCGACCAGCCGGCCGGCCTTGATCTGGGGCACGACGACGGCGGTGCCGAACGTCATGCTGACCTGGCCGCCCATGACGGCGGGCAGCCAAAGACCCGCGCCTTTGTAGCCGACGTGCGTCATCCGCACATCTGTCATGTAGGCAAACAATTCGCCGGCGATGTGGGTGGTGGTGCCGCTGCCGGACGAAGCGTACGTGAGCTGTCCCGGTTGCGCCCTGGCCTGCGCGATCAATGCCTTGATGTTGCGCGACGGCAGCGACGGCGTGACCGCCAGAAAGAGCATATAGGCGCTGACCCCGGAAACCGGTGCGAAATCCTTGATGGGGTCGTAGAGGCTCTTGCTGTAGAGAATGGGATTGATCGCGAAGCTGCTAGATACCAGCAGCAGCGTGTAACCGTCGGCCGGCGCCTTCGCGACCAGTTCCGTGCCGATGTTGCCCGCCGCGCCGGGGCGGTTGTCAATGACAACCGGTTGAGCGAACTCCCCACTCATTTTCTGGCCAACGGTGCGCGCCACAATATCCGTTAGTCCACCTGGGGCAAAAGGTACGACGATACGAACGGGCTTGGTGGGAAACGCCTGCGCGACCGCCGGAGATGGAAGAACGCAGGCGGCCGCTGCGAGGATGACTGACACGCTGTGAGAAAGAGGTATTTTCATTCGCAACCGAGCCGGCATGCATCATAACCTAAATACAATATGGGTTTGCCATGTTCAAACCATTCATTTTCCATGTTTCGGCCAAGCTAGACAGCTAGCCGCCTATCAAACCGCAATAGTTAGTACGCCCATACCGCGGGCGATGTCCCGCTACCAGTTGAACGTCAAGTTGGTGGCAGAAACGATTATGCGGCGATTGCGAATAGGAAATTTAAACCCCCTTTTCCCTGCTGTGAACTCTATCCCCGCACCATTGAGCGGTCAATCGTGCAGGTGTTTCGTGTAATCTTTACTCGCGGCGGCATTTTCGACTTCCATATCGCCTGCACGCAGCTCTGCTCGACGTCATTGATCCGCTTCGTGCGGGCGCAGGCCGCGCGGGATCATCAGCCCCGTTGCAGGACTGCTCTTGCCTTGAGTATCAGGCCGCCTGGAAGAGAGACTGCGGCCGCGCCATTGAGTGCGGCGGCGCGCGAGTCGCTGCTGCGCTGAATAACCTCAGTCAGCATCGCGATCGACGCACCGTGCCGGAATAGTTAGAGCAAATTTCAAAATGAGGGTAGCGCAGGCGGCTTGCCTGCCCTGGTCTCATTGCAGACGAGGCGCCTGCGCTACAGTTGCATTACCGATGGCGATAACGTACCTCTCATTTTGAAATGCGCTCTTGGTAGAGCCCCGGCCTGCCGCCGGGAATTTTCGCTCACCCCAATGGATCCTTCATGTCGCGACGCGTGCCACTCTATTGGAGAGTGAGCGCCCCGGTTTTAATCAGAGCGCGCACCCGCTGCGTTTCATTGCGCATGAATGTCTCGAACTCTGCCGGGGATCCGCCGGCAATAGTCAGATCAAGCGATTCGAGCCGCCGCCTGACCTCCGCGGTTTGAAGCGCCGCGTTGACCGCAGAATTAATTGTACTCACGATTTTTCGCGGCGTTACGGCGGGCACGACAACGCCGAACCAGTTTGAAGAGTCGGCCCCCGTGATCCCCTGTTCGCTCAACGTCGGCACTTCCGGAATTGCGGATAGACGATCCTTGCCGGCGACAGCAAGCACTTTCATTTTGCGCGCCTTGATCTGGGCGGCCGAGGAGGGCATGGTCGAATGCATCACCTGGATCTGCCCGCCGATGAGTTCGGTGATGGATTGCGCCGCCCCCTTGTAGGGAACATGAACAACGTTGACCCCGGTAACCGACTGGAATAGCGCGAGTCCGATATGAACGCTCGATCCGTATCCAACGGATCCCCAGCTGACCTTGCCCGGATTCGCCCTGCAGTACTGCACCAGTTCCCGAACGTTGTTTGCAGAGAATGTTGGATTGGCAACCACGATCAGGGGCGTGTACCCGATAAATACGACGGGCGAAAAATCCTCGACCCGGTATTGGGCGTCCTGCTGCAGCAGCGGATTGTTCACGCTGGGCCCGGGGTTGGCGAGCAGCAGCGTGTATCCATCCGGGGTGGCCTTTGAAACAAGCGTGGCGGCAATCGTTCCACCTGCGCCGGCGCGGTTGTCAATGATGACCTGATGTTGCCACGTCGCCGACAGTTTCTGCGCTACGGTGCGCGCCACAACGTCGTTCGATGCGCCCGCGGGATAGGGCACAACCCAGCGCACCGGCTTGTTCGGATATTCGGCGGCGGCATTCCCTGCCCACGCCGGCGATTGCGCGGCCGCAACGACCGAAGCAAGCAACAGCGCCATCCTCAGGAGCGTTGTCGCAGTCATCATTGCTGGTTGGTGCAGACCATGAATCGCATCCAGACTTTCTGCGCAGCTACGATTCTGCGCGCTCCATCAAAAGGGGGACGATCGCCTTCACGGCGATTTCAGCCTTGAGGCGAAGCGCGTCGTCGTCGTCGCTGGCGATGGGATGCCCGATGACCGAGAATTTATAGCCTGGCAGACCGTTGATCTGCGCGACCAGTTCCGCGCTTTTTATAAACCGGTCGGTGATGACAGCAACGGCGGGCACGCCCAGGCGCTCAGACTCGATGGCGTCGTGCAGACTGCACGACGAGCAACTCCCTCAATCGCCGACTGCGGAAACAATCGCGTCGGCCCCGCTCATCGACAACAGCATGTCTTTGGGAACCGGGCGCGTGGTGTCGGGCTTGCGGCGCCGGATGAATTCCCGCACGCCATATTCGCGCATAAGGATCTCGGCCATGAAATCGAAAAACCGCCCAGTGCCGACCTTCGCATTGTCAAGCAGGCCGATCACGGTGCCGTCGAGCGATTTCAAAGCGGGCGCCAACTGAAGGCTCCCCGCCTCCGCACTTAACGTCGGGTCCAGCACTCTGAGTGTCATGCGTTTCTCCTCCCGCTGATTTAATCTTCGACCGCAACGGTAACGGCAAGGGATTTCTTGCCGTACCACGGCGGAACAATCGCGCCAAAACCGCCGGCAGGTCCGCCCGCGGCGATCACGAGCAGATCGTCGGGAGACCGCAGCGCGCAGTATATTTTGTCTTCGTCCTTGCGGCCTGCCACCGCCGATTTCCCCACGCTGCGCCATTCTGTTCTCGTGATGCGTGCGGATTCGAATACGTAATCGCGAATATTCTGCTTGCTCCAATTCGCTTCCGAAAAAAATAATCTGTGCTGTTTGGGAATAACGATGGCGTAATTGCCCTCCCAGATCGAGTAGGTCAGCATGTTCGCGCGAATAGCGGCGACGTAGGTGTCAAGGATCTCGCGCGGATCATGTGTCCACGCGTTCATGATCTGGTGCGGCGATTCGACCGCCATGACCGTGATCGCAGATTTGCCGGCGGGAATACCGCGTTCGACCGAGAGGGGAAGCCAGGGGCTGTCTTCCTCGTCTTCCGCAAAACAAAAAGTAAATTTCCCCGGGTGCCCCAATGTAGAGCGATCGAGCTGCCCGGGCTGGCCGCCGAGCACGTTGGTCAGGAACAGGCGGATCGAGCGGCCGATACTGGCGTTTGCGCGATTGCCGTTGGCGAATACATTGTGCGTCGCATTCATGCCGATTCTGGTCCGCACCGGGCCGTTCACCACGATCATGGGAGCGCTGCCCCCGGTGCTCGCGGTGCTGCCGTGCAGGCAGAACTGCTGATCGCACATCGCGCGGACGATTGCAACGACGACCGGCATGTATTCAGGCAGGCAACCCGCCATGACCGCCGAGATCGCAATTTTTTCCGCGGTGATGCGCCGGCGGCGCACGGGTTCCGTTCCGATGACGGTGTCGGGAAGCAGCGATGCGGCGCCGAGAAAGGCGCGAACCGCGGATTCCGTCGGCGGAACGATCGGCAGTCCGTCGGTCCAGCCGTTGCGCTGATAAAGCTCGTTGGCCTCAAACGGATCGGCAACTTCGAAAACCCGACTCGCCAAATCCGACTCTGCGCTCATTCAAACCCACCTGTCGCGAATAGGAATTTTAAACCACCATTTTCCCCATCCGCGACTATATCGCCGGCCCTACATGGGGTCAATCAGACGGTGTTTGCTGAAAATTCCCTACGCGCGTGATTCTGAGGGCTCTGCATCGACCCGAGAGGGCTGAATTCGGCCACGGAATTTAACGCGCTTTCCGTGGGTCAGAAAAAGTCAGCAGCTGGGTCGATTCTGCGTCGGCGCGTACACCCACACGGTAAAATGCGCAACTGAAATCCAAACCGGGATGGGGAAGCACCATGGGCGTTACAGCACAGCTTGCACAATTCGCGATCGATCCACCCGCAGGATTCCTGACCGCAAGGCTCATCGAGTCGGTCACGGAAAGATTCCTGGATACGATCGGCATCACGATTGCCGGCGCATCTTCCCCGGCAAGCCGCATCGTTCGCACGACCGTCGCGGCAGCGGGCGGAACGGCCGAGACCACGATCATCGGCACCGCCGAACGCAACTCCATGCTTCACGCGGGCTTTGTAAACGGTGTCAGCGCGCACGCGTTGGAGTACGACGACCTCACACCGGACATCACTCACCTTAGTTCGTCCATGGTGCCCGGCTGCCTCGCCGTGGCAGAAGCACTGGATTTGTCCGGCAGACAGATGGTCGAGGCGTTCGCTCTCGGCTTCGAGGTGGCCGGCCGAATCAGCCTCGGATTAAAGTCGCTCGCCATGCTGGACCGCGGATTTCACACGCCCGGCATGATCGGCGGTCTCGGTGTGACCGTTGCAGCGAGCCGCCTGATGGGTCTGGACGCCATGGCCACCCGCATGGCCATCGGCCTGATGGCTTCGTCTGGCACCGGGATACGCAAGAACGTCGGCTCCGCCGGCAAGGCCTTCCACATCGGCAATGGCGTACGAGCCGGGCTGCAGGCGGCAAGCCTCGCCCGCAACGGCTTCGAGGTTGATCCGGACGTCATCGAAGGCGTTGATCAAGGCCACGGCCACCAGCGCTTCGGTTTGGCCGAAAGCTACGTCGGCACGGGAAACTATAATCTTGCGAAAATGGTCGAGAATCTCGGCGGGGAATTCGTCTTGACGCGTATTCCCACGATGGTGCGCATGCATCCATGCTCCACGGTCAACTGCGTCGCCATCGACGGCATGATCGAACTGGCCACGCAGCACGGCCTCGAGGCGAGCGACGTCGACGCGATCGATGTCGCCTGCCACCCGCGGCTGCTCATGATCGCCCCCTACCAGGAACCCGTCGACAGTTACCGGGCGAAGTTCTGTCCGCCGTATGTAATCGCCGCCGCATTGGTCGACCGTAAAGTCGGGCTGGATCAATTCAGCGACGCGCGCATCCGCGACCCGCAGATTCTCGCCTTGATGCGGCGAATCAAGGTGTGGGCCCGTGACGACATCAAGGAAGATCACGGCTGGTGCGATGGCAAAGATAACTGGTGCGCAGTCCGCATCAGCCTGCGATTGAAGAACGGCAACACCTTGGGCGGACACTATTCCCAGGCCAAGGGATGGCCCGCACGCCCCGCCTCGTGGGACGACTTGCGCAGGAAATACGAGGAGTGCGCCGATGGCATCCTGCCGGCGCAGCATGTTCGCGATTCGGTTGCAATGATTCGCGATCTCTCCGAACTGCGCTCGGTACGCGCGCTGGTGCGGCTGTTGACGATGCCTTCCTGAGGACATTCCACGCGCGGTCACGTTGAACGCCTATAGGCGTGGAGTCGCCGCTTTCCCGGCTTCAATGGCGTGAGCGGTCAAGGACTGCGCTTGAGTCCACCGGTGATCCCGAAGTCGCCACCGGTCAATCGACCTTGGCACCCGACGCCCGCACGACCTTGGCCCATTTCTCGACTTCCAGCGCCACGTGACGGGAGAATTCCTCGGGCCGGCTCGCCACCACCTCCACGCCCTGCGCGATGAGTTTCGGCTTCACGTCCGCCCCTTGCACTGTTGCCACCAGTGCCGTGTGCAGCACTTCGATGATCGGTTTCGGAGTACCAGCAGGAGCGAGTATCCCGGCCCAGAGCGCCACTTCGTACCCCTGAACCCCTGATTCCATGACGGTCGGCACCTCTGGAGTGGCGGCGGTACGCGTGGCTCCGGTCGTCGCGATCGCGACGAGCTTTCCCGTCTTCACCTGGGGCAGGGCGGAAAGCAGATTATTGAAAAGAAGATGCACTTGTCCGCCGATCACATCCATCAGTGCGGGCGCTGCGCCCTTGTAGGGAACGTGGACCAGCCGGATTCCCGTCAGCGTGCCAAGAAGCTCCCCGGCAAGATGGCTGGCATTGCCGCTGCCGGAAGAGGCAAAAGTGTATCTTGAAGGTTGCGCGCGCGCTGCCGCAATCAGCTCGTTGATCGACCTGAACGGCGCGGAAGGATGCGCCACGAGAAGAAGCTGGCTCGACGTCAGCTGCGTGATGGCCGCGAGATCCCGCACCGGGTTGTAGACGACGTTCTTGTACAGGCTCGGATTGACCGCAACCGGACCGTCGTTGCCGAACAGGAGCGTGTAGCCGTCCGGCGATGCCTTGACCACGGTTTCAACACCGATCGATCCCCCCGCCCCGCCCCGGTTATCGACGACCACCTGATGACCCAGGCGGCTGCCCAGCCCGGGCGCGACCAATCGCGCCAATGTGTCCGCGGGGCCACCCGCTGGATAGGGGACGATCAGACGGATCGGTCTGACCGGATAGTCGCCTGCGGACTTGACCGGTTCCGCAGATCCGAGCAGCACTGCGCACAGCGCGCAAAATGTCCAAGCCGAACTGCGGTACGCAGCAATTTGCGATTGGTACATTGCGCTCGCCTCGATACGATCGATCATGTGTTCCCCGCTGCGGTAAAGAGTGAATGATTGTGGTGAAAAATACTGTCCTCCTGAGGTAACCCCTTAGACTCTGCTCGAAGCTCGCGCTGGAACCGCAGCCGGGCGATGCTGCCGACGCTGCGCGCTACCGGTTGCCCCCCCCGAACGGGTCGAGTTCGATTTCACGCTGCCCACACTGTAGACGCGGCAGGTCATAACAACCCCTTTCCGCAAACGGCAGCAGGCGGGCTAGGCTCAGTCAACGCGCGCGCCCGAGTTCTTGACGACCTTCGCCCATTTCACGATGTCGGACTTGATGAACGCGGCGAATTCCGCCGGCGAACTGCCGATGATGTCCGTGCCGTTCGCCGCCATGCGCTCCTTCATGTCCGGGCGGGCGAGCGCGGCCACGATCGCCGCGTGCAGCGAGTCGACGATGGACTTCGGCGTTCCCGCCGGCGCCAATATACCCTGCCACACGGCGACCTCGAACCCGGGCAGACCGGATTCCGCCACCGTCGGCACCTCGGGCATCGCGGACGAGCGCTTGATGGTGCTCACCGCAATCGCACGCAGCTTGCCCGCCTTCACGTGCGGCGCCGCCGACAACACGTTATCGAACGCCGCCGACACCTGGCCCGCGAGCAGATCGGTGAGCGCCGGCGGGCTGCCTTTGTAGGGAATATGCACCATGTCGATGCCGGCCATCGTCTTGATAAGTTCCATGCCCAGATGCCCCGCGGTGCCGTTGCCCGCCGACGCGTAAAGAATCTTGCCGGGCCGCGACTTCGCCAGCGCGATCAAATCCGCGACGGTATTCACGCCGACGGACGGATTGACCAGCAGCAGGTAGGGCGCCGAGGTGACCACCGATACCGGCGCGAAATCCTTGACTGGATCGTACGAGATCTTGCTGTACAAACTGATGTTGACCGTGTGATTGGGGCCGATCAGGAGCAGCGTGTAACCGTCCGCCGGGGCGCGCGCGACGATCTCGGTCCCGATGTTGCCGCCCGCGCCGGGCCGGTTGTCGACCACCACGGTATGCCCCCAACCGTCGCCGAGCCGCTGCGCAACCAGCCGCCCGACGATGTCCGCGCCGCCGCCGGCCGCGTAGGGTACGATCATGCGCACGGGCCTGGTTGGAAACGTCTCGGCAAGCGCATGCGCTGCCCCGAACGCAATCACGCACGCGACCGCAGCAAAAATCCCATTCGACCTCATATTTGCATTCTCCGTGATGGAAGCGCTTATTGTAGCGCCGCCGCTCAGGCCGCGTATCCCGGTGCATTTGCGGCGACGCAAATCAAAGGTGCCAGGTCCAAACTGGGATGCGCACAATTCGGCATACGTGAGAAAATCAGGCAAGATTGCATGGTGCCGATTTTGAATTCAATACCTGCAACGCCTTTAACCGCACGTATCCGGAACGCGCATCCGATGCGGCCGGGGCGGTACCTGCTGGCGCGGCTGGCGACGCCGTGGGCCGCGATCGCCGCGTTGCTGTGCACCGGCATCTGCCACGCCGACGTTCCGACGGCGCAAGAAGACTGCTTCAACCGTAACTCGGCTCTCTGCGAACTGAACGGCGTCCCATACATGATCAACGGGCCGTGCCCGGAGGCCGCAAAAACAATTCGACCGCCGGGCAAGGAAGATTGCCCGGCAATGGCCAACAGCCGGCCGGAGATCAGGCTGCCCGAGAAAGTGACTCCTCCTCCTTCACCACCGAAAATTGCGCCGCACACCGACATGGCGCGCATCGGCGCCACCGAACGCTGGCTGTTGCCGGTGATTTTGCTCTGTGGCGCCGCGCTGTGTCTTGTGCTTTTTATTTTCCTGTTGCGCCGGCTGTGCAAGCGACCCGGGGAGGCAACTGCGGACCCGGGCATAGGGAAACCGCTGCTGATCATCCTTGTCAGCGGCGCATGCGGCGCGTACGCCGCCTACCGGGCGGCGGGCCTCGTCTTCAATCACATCATCGCTTCATATCACAACAGCGACACCTTCGGCCCGACCCTGATCGCGTCCGCTGCCGCATTGCTGGCGTTTGTAGTGGTCTTGCAGCTCGTATCAGCGCTGACCGGCGGCATCCTGCTCTGGTTGTTGCGCAGAAAACCGGACCCATGCTGATGCCGTAAATCGCGCTTTTCTTCTTGGCGACTGCCGGATGCTTCATGAGGCAGCTGATCAGCCCGGGGGATTTGATGAAATCCGCTTTATCGTGTACAACTCAGGATCAGAAAAACCTGCATGGCCGCGCGCAGATTGGTGCGCGATGGCGCCATGCTCACAATCCGTTGGAGTACATCATGGGGTCAAACAGGACAGCCGGGTCCCGCTGCGTCACGCTGGCCGCCGCGGGCGACGTCAGCACCGGACACACCCCGCCTGCGAGCGCATTTGCCTATGTGACCGACGCGCTGCGCGCAGGCGATCTCCGCTTCGCACAGGTCGAGCGACTGTATACAGAACGCGGAACGTATCAGGAATCGAGCGGCGCCCTCAACTTCTCGGTGCGCCAGCCGCCTGAAACCGCGGCCGCTTTCACGACCGTCCCATTCAGCGTGCTCTCGCTCGCTTCAAACTATACGGGGAGCTGGGGACCCGAGGCGATCAAGGACACCGTCGACACATTTCGCCAGCTTGACATACCGACCATCGGCGTCGGGTACAACCTCGCCGAAGCGCGCAAGCCCGCGATCATCGAAAAACACGGTCTGCGAATTGCGTTTCTCGGTTATTGCTCAGTCCTGTTGCCGCAGTTTTGGGCCACGGACGAGCGCGCCGGTTGCGTGCCCATGCGGGCGCATACGTTCTACGAACCGTACGAATTCCAACCGGGCTCGCCGGCGCATATCATCACCACGCCGCATCAGGGCGACCTCGATCTTTTGCTCGATGACGTGCGTGCCGCAAAAGCGGCGGCGGATATTGTCATCGTGTCGCTTCACTGGGGACTGCACTTCACGCCCAAGGTGCAGGAGTATCAGCCGATCATCGCGCACGCGGCCATCGATGCCGGCGCCAGCGTCATTCTCGGGCATCACTCTCATCAGCAGCAAGCAGTGGAAATCTACAACGACGCGGTGATTTATTATGGGCTGGGAAATCTGGCGTTTCATCCGCGCAAAGGCGGACATGCCCTGTGCATGCCGAACGGCGGCATTACGCACAAGGAACTCTATTCCGAGGAGCCGGAGCCGGGCCACTATTACGACTACCGGCGGCACTGGAATGAAGGGGGCATCGCGTATGTCGAACTCGATCAGGGCGGCGTCAAACGCGCGGAATATCTGCCGACGCTGATGAACGCCGCCGGCCAGGCGGAGATTGTCTTGCCGGCAACTGCCCAGTTCGAGACGACTCACCGGTACCTGGAATGGGTGGGAAAAGGCGTCAAAGGCGGCGTAACGAGCATTCCCGTCAGGAACGGACGCTTTGTTTATTACGAAAGAAACGACCAACGTTGATTGGCGTCAACACCGGAGAAAATCATGTCGGGCAAGATGATGGTCGCACTCGGGTTTGCGTGGTCTTTGATCGCTCTGCCTGCGCTGGCGGACGTATATCCGCAGAGACCCATACGCATGATCATTCCGTCGCCACCCGGTGGCGGCACGGACATCGTCGCGCGCCTGGTCGCAAAGCACCTCACGGACGCGCTGGGCCAGACTGTCATCGTGGAAAATCGCGCCGGCGGTAACAACAATATCGCCGCCGAGCTCGCGGCCAAAGCAACTCCCGACGGCCATACGCTGCTCATCGCTTCAGCGACGATACTGGCGGTCAATTCGGTGCTGGGCAAAGTAACCTACGATCCCGCAAAAGATTTTGCCCCCATCACTTTGCTCGGGTCGCAGCCGCACCTCATGGTGGTTCACCCCACGGTGCCGGCCAACTCGGTGCAGGAATTTGTCGCACTGGCGAAATCGAAGCCGTCGCAACTCAATCTGGCTTCCGGCGGCACCGGCGGCCCTTCGCACCTCGCGGGCGAACTGCTGATGCTGGTCGCGGGAATCAAGCTGACCCATATCGCGTACAAGGGAACGGGCCCGGCGCTCGTCGACCTGATCGGGGGCCGCACCCAGGTGGGCATTCTCTCGCTCGCGTCCGCGCTCACGCAGGTGAAAGCCGGCAGACTTCGCGCACTGGCGGTCACCAGTCCCAAACGCGTCACCGTCGTGCCGGAGTACCCGACCATTGCCGAAAGCGGTTACCCCGGATATGAAGCAAGAACCTGGTATGGACTCCTCGTGCCCGGCAGAACACCGAAGACGGTGATCACACGTCTGTATACCGAGACCAAAACCGTGCTGCAGAACCCGGAAGTCGTGCGAAAACTGGCGGATGATGGCGCCGAACCGGGCGGCAATTCACCGGCGGAGTTTGCGGCGTACATTCGCGAGGAAAGTGATCGATGGAGCAAGGTGATTCGCTCAGCCGGCATCAAGGCCGAGTGAAGGGGCGGGACGGCAAGCGCGGTGAGGGATCGCGCTTAATTCAAAGGAAGTGCTAAGCGGCGCGGCTGCCCGCGGTCCTGACGACCCTGCCCCAGTGCGCGGCCGCGCTGCTATTGACGGTGCGTGGCGACGGGCAGTACTACAAACTCGCACTCAAATTCGACGACGGCACCGGCACGGCTCAATACCAGGCCGCGTTCGTTGCGCCGCGAGAATGGCAAACGCTGCGTTTCGAACCGGCCGATTTCGCAGCCAGCTTTCGCGGCCGAGCGGTGGCGGCGCCGATCGTGCGGTTCGTTGACCTACATTACCTGGGTCTGCTCATATCGGACCGGCAATCGGGTGCCTTCAAGATAGAACTGAAGGATGTCAGTGCCGAGTAACCGCATACGGACTGCAAAGGCTAGTGGCGCCGGCCCTAAATTCAATGATGTGCTGCTGTGGCGACATTGCTTGGAGTCAATAACCGTAGAATCATTAGCGTGTCTA
>JAIOOZ010000269.1 GCA_021414185.1 Betaproteobacteria bacterium | reverse complement strand
CATGCCGTATTTCGACATGGTGTAAGCGGTGTGATTTTTAAACCACTTGGCGTCGAGATTCAGCGGCGGCGACAAGGTCAGGATGTGCGGGTTCTTTGCCTTTACCAGATGCGGGATGCACGCCTGCGACGCGGCATACGTGCCGCGCACGTTGACGCCGAACATCAGGTCGAAGCGCTTCATCGGCGTTTGCAGCGTGCCCGTCAGTGAAATGGCGCTCGCGTTGTTGAGGAGGATGTCGATACCGCCGAATTTGGCGACCGCCGCCTCGACCGCTGCCTGCAAGGAAGTTTCATCGCGGACGTCGAGCTGCAGCGCCAGCGCGTGGCCGCCCGCCGCTTCCACCTCAGCAGCGACGCTGTGTATCGTGCCCGCCAGCTTCGCGTGCGCTTCGACGGTTTTCGCCGTCACCACGATGTTGGCGCGATCGCGCGCGCAGCGCAGCGCTATCTCGCGGCCTATGCCGCGGCTCGCGCCGGTGATGAATATCGTTTTGCCTTGCAGCGACATTAAATCCTCACAATCTAGAGCTTTTCACCGCAAAGGACGCCAAGGACGCGAAGGAATAACAAACCCAAAAACAAACAGATATTTTTTACTTGAAGCACGCCCAAGGACCGCGCCGTGTGATTGTTACTGTTACTTTGCTTCTTGCCTTCCTTTGCGCCCTTCGCGTCCTTTGCGGTTCAAGATTTAATCGCCCTTAAAAACCGGCTTTCGTTTCTCGACAAAAGCGGTCACGCCCTCAGCCAGATCGTGTGTCTTTGCACAACGCGCGAATGCATGCGCTTCAGCATCGAGTTGCGCCGTCAGTGGGCGCTCAAAGGTGCGGTTGACCTGTCGGTTGCCGCCGCGAGTTCGGCGGCCGGCACCACCCAGTTGACGAGGCCGAGATTGAGCGCCGTGTCGGCGTCGAACGTGTCCGACAACATCATCAGCTCGAGCGCCTTGCGCGTTCCGACGATGCGCGGCAGGAAGTAGCTGCTGCCGCCGTCCGGGCTGGTGGCGATCTTGCTGTATGCGAGGGTGAATTTGGTTTCCGCTGCTGCAATCGCGAGATCGGCGGCGGCGAGCAGGCTCACGCCGGCTCCCGCTACTGCCCCATGCACGCTTGCCAGCACCGGTTTGGGAGCTTCGCGCAGCGCGACGATTGCATGATGAAGTTCACCAGCAAGACTCAGGACCATGTCCGGCAGCTTGGGCAGGTTGGCGTGAAACAACGCGACGTCACCGCCGGCGAGGAACGCCGGACCGTTGCCGCACAGCACGATTGCACGCACTGACTTGTCGTCGCGCGCCAGTTCGCAGACTACGCGCAGCTGCCTGATCATGCCGGCGTCAAGCGCATTCATGACCTGCGGCCGATTGAGCGTTATGGTCGCAACACCATCAGCAATCGCGTAGTCTAAAGTTTCGGAACTCATTTCAGTCAAATTCTAAAAGTACATCAGCCACAGAGGACACAGAGTTCACAGAGGAAAACAAATCAAAGACAGACGATCGATTTCTGTTTTTTTCGCATTTCTCTGTGTCCTCTGTACCCCTCAAGGGGGTATTAAAAAGAATACCCCTCTGTGGCTCGCATTTGATTTGTATTTGCGTTTATTTTCGTCCAAGCGCGCCGTGCAGTGCTTCGAAAGTGACCGCCTGCGTGGTCTGGAATATTTCGGACTTGCCGAGGTCCCGCGGGAAATCATCGACCATGATGACTTTGCGCCTCAACGCGTGCGCGCGGGCCAAAGCAGTGGCCTCAGCCTGCGTAATCACACCCAGCGACAACGCCCGTTCAGCAAGATCGTCGGCGAAGCGCCCGCTGATAGTGCCGGCTTTCTGCGCGCCGCGGATCTTCGCTTCCACCGGTTCGGCGGCGATGACAGCGCGCAACGCGGCTTCGAGCGTGCCGACCGGTTCGTCCTCGTTCTTGGGAATGAACACGCCCGTCGTCAGACGCTCGCGCGCGGGGCCCGGCGTGAGCAGGGTGCCCACCACCGCCTGGCCGAGTTTGTCGCGCGGCGGATCGAATTCACGCCCGTACGAAAACACGACATTGCGCAATATGAACGCGATAAACGCGTTCGGCAGATTGTCGAACAGTCCGTAGAACGCCAGCTGGATTTTGTTCAGCGCATCTTCCATCGCCCACCGCATCAGCGGCAGATCGTCGGCGGGACGCCCGCTGTCTTCGTAGCGCTTCAATACCGCCGAGGCCAGATAGAGCCAGGAGAGGATGTCGCCCAGCCGCGCCGACAGGCGCTCGCGCCGCTTCAGCGAGCCGCCAAGCACGAACATGGCCGCATCCGACATCAGCGCGAACGCGCTCGAAAGCCGCGTGAGCTGTTGATAGTAGCGATGCGTGTGCGAATCGCCCGGCGCACTGACGAAAAATGCCCGCGTGAGCCCCATCCACAACGTGCGCGCGAAATTCGATTTGACGAAAGCCACGTGTCCGAAAAAAGCCGCGTCGAAATCGCGCAGCGCCTTGCCGTGGTCGGCTTCCTTGGTCGCGGCGATTTCCTTCAGCACGTACGGGTGGCCGCGTATCGCGCCCTGCCCGAAGATGATCATGGAGCGAGTGAGAATGTTCGCGCCTTCGACCGTGATCGCTATCGGAACGCTCTGGTAGCCGCGCGCGAGATAGTTGCTGGGCCCCATGCAGATGCCCTTGCCGCCGTGCACGTCCATCGCATCGTTCATGACGACGCGCGCGAGTTCGGTCAGGTGGTACTTGACGATCGCCGACACTACCGAGGGTTTTTCGCCGAGGTCGATCGCACCCGCCGTCATCACGCGTGCTGCTTCCATCAGATAGGTGTGGCCGCCGATGCGCGCAATCGCCTCTTCCACGCCTTCGAACTTGCCGACCGACATCTTGAATTGCGTGCGCACGCGCCCATACGCGCCGGTCGTCAGCGCGCATAATTTCGCCATCCCGGTTCCATTGCCCGGCAACGAGATCGAGCGCCCCGCGGCGAGGCAGTTCATCAGCATCTTCCAGCCCTGGCCGACGTAATCGACACCGCCGATGATGTAATCCATCGGAATGAAAACGTCCTTGCCCCAGTTCGGCCCGTTCATGAACACCGCGTTGAGCGGCAAATGGCGGCGTCCGATATGCACGCCCGGCGTCTTGGTCGGAATCAAAGCGAGCGTGATACCGACGTCGTCGTGCTGGCCGAGAATGTGATCGGGATCGTAAAGACGGAACGCGAGACCGAGCAAAGTCGCGATCGGCCCCAGCGTGATATAGCGCTTCTCCCACGTGAGGCGGATGCCGAGAACGTCGGACTTCCCTTCCCATTCGCCGCGACACACGATGCCGAAATCGGGAATGCCGCCAGCGTCCGACCCCGCTTCGGGACTGGTCAACGCGAAGCACGGCATCTCCAATCCCTTGGCGAGACGCGGCAGGTAGTAGTCCTTTTGCGCATCGGTGCCATAGTGCAGCAGCAGCTCCGCGGGTCCCAATGAATTCGGCACCATCACCGACACCGCCGCCGTACCGCTGCGGGTGGTGAGTTGGGTCACCACTGCCGAATGCGCGAGGGCAGTGAAGCCCAATCCCCCGAATTTTTTCGGGATGATCATGCCGAGGAAACCTTTGTCCTTGATGAACTGCCAGACGTGCGGCGGCAAATCGTGCAGCTCGTGCGTGATCTGCCAGTCGTTCAGCATCGCGCACACTTCCTCGAGCGGCCCGTCCACAAACGCCTTTTCGTCGGCCGTCAGCGTCGGCTTGGGGTATGCGAGGAGTTTTTTCCAGTCGGGATTGCCGCTGAACAAATCACCATCCCACCACACGGTGCCGGCATCGAGCGCCTCCTGCTCCGTTTGCGAAACCTGCGGCAGAATCTTGCGGAACAGCGCGAGCAGCGGCGTGCCAAGCACGGTCCGCCGCAACACGGTGGGCACGGCGAGGACAGAAACAATGATGAATACAAACCACAGCGTCGAAATCGCCGCCGGCGACAACGCGACTTTTGAAGTGAAGAGCCACAACCACACACCTATCGCGGCGACGAACAGCCACGAGCTGGCGCGATGATAGGCGAGCGATCCGCCGATTGCGAACAATGCGAGCAACCACCAAATCATGACGGCATCCTCCCGGGGCGTGTGGCGAAACTGATTATACTGCCGCAATCCCAAAACACGGAATTACAACGGGATTCCGGAAATGCGCACCTGCAGAGACCTCAATGCCCTACGAAGGAAGTGATGACAAAAGCATGGGGACTGTTGCATGAATACCCGCTCGGGCGTAACGTGCAAATTCGGCATGGCGCTACAGTTTCGTCACAAATTGGCGGAAATTCTGCGTGCGAATATGTCCCGAATAATTTTTACTAACGAATTCTAGTTGCCCTATGAAAACGCGCGCCTGGTTGACGGTGGTAGTTTCTGCAGTGGCTGGCGCGTCGGTGTGGGCGTTATCACCGTTGCTCGCCGGTCACCGCGAGCCGTGGGACGCGGATGGATTATTCTATGTTGTTGCTTTGGTTGTGGCCGGGTCTGTCGCGGGTTTGCTTGTTCCGCGGCCGCTTTGGGCACATTATCTCGGCGCTCTTGTCGGCCAATTGGGCTACGAAGCGCTCTTCTTGCCCATCGGCCCATTGTTCGTTCTCGGTGCTGGTTTCTTGCTCGGCTACTCGCTTATCTTTCTCGCCGCGGCAGCGCTAGCTGCGTTTGTCCGTGCACGCCTCGGCTCACACTCTGGTCATGCTTGAGCTTCGAGCACTTCACGCCTTCCGGTCCATGGGGTCTGACCCCGAGAGTCCCCAATAGAAGCCTTTTCATGACGTTCAATCACCAGCTGTCGCTCGCACTCTTAACACTGTTGACCGCGTGCACGCCCGCTTCTGTGCCAACCACGAATCTGTTGGGTGCAGACCGCGACGCGCACGGCTGCATCCCGTCCGCCGGCTATTCCTGGTGCCAACGCACCGGCCAATGCGAACGCCCATGGGAACTGGCGGCGAAGGAAGGCTTCAAGCGGGACGCAGATGAATTCAACAAATATTGCGGCAATCCCGGACGATAAGTAGTGATGCTGCCACCGCACGGTAAAAATCCTGTAGGGTGGGCAACTTGTTGCCCACGCGGACACACCAATAAATTCCGTGGGCAACAAGTTGCCCACCCTACCTGACTGAGTTCCAAGGCAGGCACGATCGAAGCGTTCGGGGTTCGCATTGCCCCGCCGTTTCATCCGTGGCAACATGCCCTGACAAGAATCAGAAGGAGCAAGAGCATGGAAATCCGGCACATGGGGCCGATCGGCGCTCTCATCACCGGGGTCGACGTCAAGACCATGGACGATGCGACCTTTCGCAAGATCTACCAGACGTGGCTCGACTGCAATGTCATCGCGGTGCGCGACCAGGAACTCGAAATCGACGATTATCTGAAATACAGCCGGCGCTTCGGGTTCGTCTGTCCGCACCCGGCCAAGACCACGCGCCATCCCGACTATCCCGAGATCACGCTGCTCGGCGCGAACAAGTTCCGCGCGGACGGCACCCTTGACCGCGACATCTATCTGCGCGGCGCCGAAGGCTTTCACACCGACGGCTCTTACGAAGAAATCCCGTATAAAGCAACACAGCTTTACGCCATCGCCATCCCGAGCAAGGGTGGCGACACGCATTTCTCGAGCGCATACGCGGCCTACGAGCAGCTTCCGCAGCGCCTGAAAGACCGCCTCGAAGGAAGATACGGCCTGTTCAAGTACGGCGGGCGCAAAAAAACCAACCTCCTGCTGAATCCGGAAGACCGCGACGCGAAACCCGCCCGCCATCAAATCATCCGCACGCATGCCGAGACCGGACGCAAATTGCTTTACTTCGACCAGAACAAGATCCTCAGCATCGAAGGTCTTGAAGAAGCCGAGAGCACGGCCATCATCGACGAGATGACAGCCTTCATGGTGCAGCCGCCCGACCAGTACCGCCACCAGTGGCGCAAAGGCGATATCGTCATCTGGGACAACCGTTGCTCGTACCACAAGGCGGCCGGCGATTATCCGCCTGAAGAAGAGCGCATCCACTGGCGCGTTTCGATCAAGGA